>CAYUTR010000163.1:0-10507 GCA_964447465.1 uncultured Chryseobacterium sp. | reverse complement strand
AATTGCGATCGGCACCGAGTTCACCCAACGCTTTCCACACCTGCGTGCAGACTTCGAGGTTCTTGTTCTTCTCCCCGCTTTCGAGTTCGATTACTTCTGCTTCGAGCAACTTCGGAACATTCGCCACAAGCACAGGAAGACAATGCTTCAGAGAGTTTTCGTCGACCAGTATGAAGAGTGAGGAATATTTATTCTGCTTGAGGTATAGCGCCAGCTTCGCAAAAACGTCGTCGCCAATTATGATGCGGGAGGAATCTTGTACTGAAGCAGCGGGCATATCCACGAAATTAATGAAAATAGTAGGCACTTGGTCAGTAGGCCATAAGCAGTCGAATGGATCATGGATTGGAGACTAGTCTGGAACACGACGGAATCGAATGTCCGTATTTGTCGACTTCTCTCCCGATAGCAATCGGGATGCGCTCGAAGTGACAAATACTGCCTACTGCCTACTGCAAGACTGCCTACTTTCTGTAAATTTGCCCGCTCAATACACACAATGGTTTCATTCGACAATACAGAAGTAGCTTTTTCGGGAAAAACTCCCGGGGCTTTGAGACGGTCGTACTGGCTGTTCAAAGTGATTTCCAGTCCGTGGATTGTGAGTGTGAGCAAGGGTCTGACGAATTTTGCGTTAGCCATTCATTTTCCGCTCAAGTGGATCATCAAGCCTACAATTTTCAAGCAGTTTGTAGGCGGAGAAAATATCGAAGAATGTTCGCGCACGATTGCTGAATTGGGTAAGTACAAAGTGGGAACGATTCTCGATTATTCTGTGGAAGGAAAAGAATCGGAGCCCGACTTTGATGCAGGTGCGAAAGAAATCATTGCAACCGTTACGCGTGCGAAGTCCGATCCGAATATTCCGTTCTGTGTTTTCAAAGTAACGGGTCTCGGAAGATTTGATCTTCTGGAAAAAGTTTCGGCTCGCGAAAAACTCACTGCTGAAGAAGAAAAAGAATGGAAGCGTGTGTGGCAGCGTGTTGAAGATATCTGTGCGGCGTCAGAAGCAATTTCAAAACCAATTTTCGTTGACGCAGAAGACAGTTGGATTCAGCAGGCGATTGATGATCTCGCTGATGAAATGATGGCAAAACACAATACGAAGATGCCGGTGGTGTACAATACCTATCAGTTGTATCGTAAAGATCGTCTGGAGTTTCTGAAGACATCGTTCGCAAAAGCACAAGCAGGGAATTATTTTCTCGGTGCAAAACTCGTTCGCGGCGCTTACATGGAGAAAGAACGCGTTCGCGCAAAAGAGAAAGGTTATCCCGATCCGATTCACGATACAAAAGAAAACACAGATCGCGATTACGATTTAGCAGTGGCGTTTTGCGTGGAGCACATTGATCGTATCGGTCTCTGCGCAGGAACGCACAACGAGAAAAGCTCGAAGCAGCTCGCTGAATTACTCGACGCGAAAAAAATTCCGCATAATCATCCTCACGTTTATTTCTCGCAGCTGCTGGGAATGAGCGATCATATTTCTTTCAATCTTGCACACGACGGTTACAACGTTGCGAAGTATGTTCCGTACGGACCGGTACGTGACGTGTTGCCGTATCTGATCCGCAGAGCGCAGGAGAATACTTCGGTGAAGGGACAGACGGGAAGGGAACTCAACCTGATTATCAAGGAAAAAGAAAGACGGAAATCAGTGCGCAGTGCGCAGTAGGCAGTACGCAATGCGCAGCATGTGGCTTCACTCCTCGCTCGACATTGTGACCTAGTTTGTTGACTTCTCTCCCGATAGCTATCGGGATACGCTCGAAGTGACAAACTAGTCGCCTGGCTCCGACTCTTTCAATTCAACAAAACTATTTCGGGAGAAACAATAGTGTCAAACTAATCTGAGTCGAAGCCGGCTATTAATCGCTTACTGTATTTCGAGTTTTCGTGAGAACGTCTGATCGCCCGCAACGAAATTGATGAAGTAAATTCCTGTCGCGAGATTTTCCGTGTCGATGATCCAACGGTTTGTTCCCGGAGTACAAGACAATTGCTGCATGCTCACTACCTGTCCGAGTGAATTCACAATCGTAAGATTTGCTTCGCGCACATCTGCAATGTTTCCAAACTCAATCGTGAAATCGCCTTCAGTTGGATTTGGATAGAGCAACATAGATGCCGATGCAGTTGCGCTGGTAATTCCGTTGCAAACTTCAACGAGTACCTGTGAGTTAGCAGTTCCTGTACATCCTGCGGTGTCCGTATAAGAATACGTGATCGTGTGGAAACCTAGTCCAGCTGCAATTGGATCGAATGATCCGCCGCTAACTCCAGGACCGGAATACGTTCCGCCTGCTGGTGAGCCGCCGGTGAGCACAAAGGAGGCTGAGTTCGCACAGGTTGTGTCATACGGAGTTGCGTTCAATGAGATGTTCGCTGATCCCACAACAACAGTTACCGGTGTACGCGGACTGTAACAACCTTCCAGATTCATTGTCCAGTTGTAGAGGTAATAGTAGTAACCTCCGCCTGCTGATGATCCTGTAATGCTTACTACTCCCGGAGCAGTATACGGATATGATACACCGGAATTGTTACGGTACAAATTCATTGATGTTCCGCCGATTCGATAATTGCCTGGAGTAAGCGGAATGTTCAACGTCACCGTGTTCATTCCTGTTGCAGGAACATTCACCACGTAAGTATTGATCACATTTCCTGCGCCGTCCCACAGCGTGAATGTTTTGTTACCTGCCGATCCTGCATAAACATCACCTGTAGCAAGCGTGCAATTCTGAAATACAGTAAATTCTTCCCACTGCACAGATGTGTTGTTGTGTTGTCCACCACCGCCGAATGCATTTGAAACAGGTCCAACAGTTGTTGGAGGCTGAGGCGTCATGTTCTCGACATAATATGTAGTTGTACTGCTGATCGAAGGTGTTGTGTAACTACCACCCGTACCGAGTGCAGTTCCACCAACAGCCTGCGAATACCAACTCAACTGTCCGGTTCCGGTTGCATTAAGTGTAACACTTCCCGGATTACAGATTTGTGTTCCGTTTGCAACTGGTGCCGCAGGAGTGTTGATCACGATGTACGAATTCAGAACTGTAGTGTTTGTCCCGCAGTTAGAAGAAGATGTGAGCGTAACGTTGTACGTTCCAGGATTTGTGTAGATATGCGTTGGATTGTACGCTGTGTCGCTTGTGCTGTCGCCGAAATCCCAAAGTGCAGTTGTTGCGTTTGAACTTGTGTTGGTAAAGTTCACGGTTGTAGGCACTGAACATGAAGTAAGAACATCGCCGTTAAAGCTTGCAGCAACAGTAGCACTGAAGATCGGTCCTACACCGCACGCATACCATGCGTTGGTTACTGCAATTACTTCAGGAGAACAAGCACCGAATAAATCCTGAGCCGACTGAATCGCACCGTTACGCGAATCCATGTACTCTGAAGTACTCACGAGATAAAACGTATTGTTGCGGAATGCAACGCGACATGCATCGTACCAACCGAAACCGGTGACGCTGTACGTATCGTTATTGTCGTTCGTACCGCTTCCACCTTGGCAACAGAGATAATACCAGAAATTCTGCACGCCACTGTTCGTATGAACTCCGCCATTGTCTGCGGTTCCTGTGTAGTAGTTATTGCCCATGTAGCAATCCGGATCTCCATACGTACCTGGACTCTGCAAGCTTCTCAATGCACCGGGCTGACTCACTACAATCTCTTCCCCTAAAAGGAAGTTAGCTGTTGCAGGTTTTTTGTAATGCTCAATTGCAGTTCCGTAAATATCCGAGAACGATTCATTGAGCGCGCCAGATTCATCCTGATAGTCGAGATTGGAACTAAACTCAGTTACGCCGTGAGAAAATTCGTGACCGCAAACGTCAATTGCTGTAAGCGGATTAAATCCTCCAGCTTGTCCGCTTCCATCACCATATGTCATCTCGGTGCCATTCCAGAATGCGTTGTTATAATTGGTGCCGTAGTGAACATAAGACACCATCAGCATTCCCTGGTTGTCGAGACCGTTGCGACCCATTTCATTGAGGAAGAAATCGTAAGTGCCTTCTGCTCCCCAATGTGCATCTAACGCAGCATGATCATCGTTCGCTGTGCTCGTCCATGTTGTACTGGTGTTCGTGAAGTCAACTGCGCCAGCTGTACTTGTAGCATTATTCAGGTCATACGTTTCAACTCCATCGCCATGTGCATTCTGACGAAGGCGATAAGTTCCGTTGCCCATATCATCGCACGTGAAAGGTTGATTGCCGCTATACATCGTGTTACCATTCGCAGGAACATCGATGTGATGTATGCGATTTTTCGAATGAACGATTGCACCGGATTGTGCTTCAACATAAATCCACTGACGCGACATTGGTTCTGCTGCATAAACATCCAACTTCCACGCGAGTACATAGTCTTTCGCCATGATATCGCCATTGCGACAAATAATTACCAGTTCGCCGGTAGGATAATAAGTTGCATTCGGATCATGACGCGTTTGCTTCAGCATAGCCTCATCGCCTGCAAGTTCCCAACGATAAACTGATGCATTCACGTGCGCAGTTGCTTTTGTAATCGCAGCGTCTTTTGTGAGAGCCGGTGTAGTGTTGATTGCAATTCCATCGAACCACATTCCGTTCGTAGTTTCCACGATTCCGTTTTTGGAATGTACAATATACTCACCGCCTTCAACGCGAATGTCGTTGTACGTCTGTGAAAAACGTTCGTGCGTCATGCCAATCTCATCTTTCTGCGCGAGACGTGAACGCATTCCGTCTGCAAACTGCATGTGCAACGCCGGACGGAGTACATCCTGAATAGCAGTTGTTGCAATTTTGCTGTCTTCACGGAACCAAATGAAAGATGGTACTCGCGATTGACGATTAATTTCTACCGACTTACTGCCTTTGCATAATGCGGTTGCTTCAGCTCCGTTGAATTGCTGTTGAGCGAAAACGGAAATCCCTGCAAGCATAGCGATTGCAAGAACACTGAGTTGTGATTTTTTCATGCGGGATAATTGGTCTGGTTGGTGGGCTTATCAGTTTACAAAGTAGAATGAACTTTCTATAAATACAATAGGAGAAAGCGCACATTTCCTTATGGAAAAGGCAAGGGAAATGTCCCTATTGGAATTCGACGCAGAAAAACGGGCGTTAATCGCGATTACATTCCCTCGAGGTAGAGCAATGTCGCTGTAGAGTCAGCAATACAGACCGAAATGTAGGCTTCGAGGTGTTTCCCGGATTGATCGAATTCAATCAGATATTCGTGACACGGTTCCTTTTGCGCCTGGCTTCTGCCGAAATCGACTTTTCCATTGGCAAGTCGTTTCCGAAGAGTGTCGGCGTTCATCTGAACGGTATTCATTTTTGTGAGCAGTGTGGAATCAATTTTCAGGGTTTTGATTCCTGAAATTTGTTCGGTTACTCGTCCGCCGGGAGAGCATGCGTCAAAAGTGCGGCCTTTAAACAGGATGAGGCAGAGAACGAGGCCTAGGCCAACTCCAATAAGGTAAAGTTTGATTCTTCTCCAGGTCATAACGTGTGCTTGTCATTCCTCGACTCCGCTCGGTCTGACAAGTCGGCTCGCAGGAAACTACGTATTTACATTGCTGCAATCAGCAACTCGATGTCTTTTGATGGGATGTTGAACAGATCACCGAGGTATTTCTTGGTGAGAATTCCGTTGTAAAGATAAACTCCGTTGCGCACGCCCTGGTGATCGCGGATCATGTTGGTGAGGCCACCTTCATCGCCCATCTGCTGGAGAATAGGTGTGAAAATTGTACTCAGCGCGTATGAAGCTGTACGTGCAACGCGTGAAGCGATGTTCGGAACACAGTAATGTATAACACCGTGTTTTTTGAAAACCGGGTTTGTGTGATTCGTCACTTTGGAAGTTTCGAAACATCCGCCCTGATCGATACTCACATCAACAATTACAGCACCAACTTTCATTTCAGCGACCATTTCTTCAGTCACAACCAATGGAGTTCTTCCTCCACTTGCGCGCAAAGCACCGATTGCAACATCACACGTCCGCAAATGTTTGCTGAGCACGCGGGGTTGAATGATAGAAGTAAACACACGCGTGCCGATTGAATTCTGCAAACGACGTAAACGGTACACTGAGTTGTCGAACACTTTCACTGTTGCACCCAGTCCGAGCGCTGCACGCGCTGCATATTCACCAACTGTTCCTGCGCCGATGATGATCACTTCTGTTGGAGCTACACCGGAAATTCCACCGAGAATAGAACCTTGTCCCTGATTTGCATTCGAGAGATACTCTGCCGCAATCAGTATAGAAGTTCCACCAGCGATCTCACCCATTGAGCGAACAACAGGGATCACATTGTCTTCGTCTTTAATCCACTCAAATGCGAGTGCCGTAATTTTTTTATCGAGGAGTTTTCTTAAAAAACTCTCCGGCTGCGCAGGAAGCTGAAGCGTTGAAAGCAACGTTTGCTTCGGCTGCATGTATTCTATCTCCTGCAAAGAAGGCGGAGCAACTTTCAGGATGATTTCGGCATTCTTATATAGTTCTTCGGGATTTTGCGCAATGCGCGCTCCTGCTTCCGAGTAATCGTTGTCCTGGAAATTTGCATTCTTGCCTGCACCGGTTTCAACGAGCACCTGATGTCCGTGATTGATCAGCAAGGCAACATCGTCCGGAACCAAAGTCACGCGGTTTTCCTGGAAGGAAATTTCGCGGGGTAACCCAATGTTAAGCTGACCTTTTTTTCGTGCCACTTCCAACATTTCCTCCTGTGGCATGAGGGCTCCTTTGGTAAGGGAGAGAATCACATCGCGTGATGTTTTCATAGGGAGATCAAGGTAATGGCTAAAGATACGAAATTCAGTAGGCAGTAAGCAGTCAGGCAGTAGGCAGTTGGTGTTTATCCCTAAATTAGACGCTCCATGCCCCTCCGCCCGAAAACGTTTCTGTTTATTGCCGCGTGTTTGCTTGTAATGCAAACTACAGCCCAGGTGGACCTTGTCCGACACAAATATTGCGTGGATTCACTTGAGAAGCAGATTGCGGTTCGTGGCGATGATTCGGTGAAAGTTGATCTGTTGCATCGCAAAGCATACCATCAATATTGGATAGACACCAGTGCTGCCAATGCGATCAATGAAAAAGCGTGGGGACTTGCGTACACGATTAAGTACGCTCACGGCCAGTTTCAATACATATATGTAAAAGGAAACTTCGCGGAATACCATCAGGACTATGTCAATGCCCTTGTACATTACTCCAATGCCGCGGAATGGGCGGAAAGAGCAGGCTTAATCGCGGATAGACACGATGCCTACGCGTCACTACTAAACCTGTATTTCTACCGTGGTGAATACGTTTACGCGCTGGATATCTGTCATAAAGGATTGCGTCTTGCCGAAGAAAATCACGACGCGGTGCGCGAAGCGAATTATACAAACCTGGAAGGATTCATTTACCGCAACATGCACCAGGACAAAGATTCAGAAACTTCATTCAAGAAATATCTTAAGCAGGCTGAAACGTTAGGCGATTCCCAGACTCTCGGAAGTGCGTACACCGAAATGACGCAGGTGATGATCAGGAAAGAGAAATATGATTCCGCGGAAGTTTTTGCTTATCAAGCTTACGATTATTACGACGGAATATATAATCGTCACCGGCGTGCCTTTATCCATTACCTGGTTGCCCAGATCGACCTTGCAAAGGGATTGCGTGAAGCCGCAGGCAGTAATGCTCATGCCGCAATTGAAATATCGCGCAATGCTCCTTCCAACGAGTACGACGTAGCGCGCTACTATATAATAGCAGGGAAGGCTCTATTGCAGATGCGATTGCCTGAAGACGCCTTGTGCTACCTGGATACGGGACTCCGGATATCTATGCGGATTCATCATTCTGAGAATATCCGTGATGCCTATCAGTTGATTGCTTATTCGTACGACATACTTGAGAAGCATGATTCAGCGTATCACTACCTGTCGCTTTTCGATGAGTTGCAGGATTCTTTGCTCAATGAAGAAAACCTGAGAGCCATCGCCGAGATGAACGCACGTTTTAAGCTTGACTCAGCACAACGGGATCTGAAAGAAGCGCAAGAAGCTGAAGCCGAAAATTTCAGACGCACAAACTTTATTATCGGTATAATAGTTCTGATCATTCTCATGTTGTTCCTCGTGTACAACAGATATCGCCTCAAACAGAAAGCGCAGCTCCAATTGACCATCAACCGGCAGCAGAACGAAATGTTTCAGGGGATTCTTTCGGCGCAGGAGAAAGAGCGGCAACGTATTGCATCTGATCTTCACGACGGATTGGGTTCATTGCTTTCTTCAGCGAAACTGCAACTGAGCCTGATAAATTCAGCGGATGCGAAACTTTCGGAGGACCAACAGAAGCATTACACCGCTGCGTTAGAAATGGTGAGTCGTTCCTCAGAAGATCTGCGGAGCATTTCACATTCCATTATGCCGGCACCACTCACTAAACTTGGACTGACCGCTGCACTGGAAAATGTAATTGCCGGTCTTGCCTCTGCGACTCCAATAAAAATTACATTTCAGTCGTACAGCATGGAGGTGCGTCCCTCAGCCTCTATTGAGCTGCCGTTGTACAATATCACAATGGAGCTGATCAATAATGCGATCAAACATTCGGCGGCGACAGAGTTGAGTATCCAGCTGGTTGGACACCCGAATCACATTAATCTTTCAGTAGAGGACAATGGAAAGGGATTCGATGTACAAAACGTCGGCAATGGCATCGGTTTAGCGAATATCCGTTCGCGAGTTGAATTTCTTAAGGGAACAATTGAGATAGATTCTTCTCCCGGGCGAGGCACAATTGTTTCATTGGATGTTCCGGTTTCTTAAATTTACACATGGCACATACGCGACTACTTATTGCAGATGATCATCCATTATTTCTTGAAGGACTGGTCACTTTGCTTTCCCGCGAAAAGGATTTTGTTGTTTGCGCAGCAGTACCAAACGGAAAAGAAGCGCTCAACTTTCTTGCGAAGGAAAGTGCAGATGTTTGCATTCTCGATGTGAACATGCCAGAGAAGGATGGAATCGAGACTGTCAAAGAAATCCGGAACAGTGGTATTCAAACGCGAATCATTATGCTCACTACGTATAACGACATCGAATTTATCCGGATGCTAATACGCATGGATGTTTCCGGTTATGTTCTGAAGAATTCAACCGGCGAAGAATTGGTGAATGCTGTTCACAAGGTCCTGGAAGGCGGAAACTGGTTCAGTCCGGAAGTACAGAAATCCATTGCAGACGATTTCGTGAACAGCGAGAAGAAAAAAAACGAACCTGCAATAGTGCTCACTCCGCGTGAAACAGATATTGTTCGTTTGCTCGCGAAGGAAATGACGAACGAAGAGATTGCTCAGAAACTCTTCATCAGTTTCCGTACGGTTGAAACGCATCGTAAGAATATCATGCAGAAAACGGGTGCGAAAAATATTGCGGGGTTGATAAATTTTGCTCACTCCCATGGACTACTCAAGTGAGATTTGCTCGTCCGGCTTCGCCGTTGGCTTTACCACGGCGGCACGGCGAGCACGGCTTTGATATTTTCTGAGTGTGATGTACCAAGTAATTGGTAGTACAAAATGCCAAGCAACTGGTATCGCCGAGATTCTGTTTGCATTGGAAATTTTCGGAGATTTGAAGGAACCCTTCAAATCGACCCTTATGCAACGGCTGCTGATTTTTCTTTTCGCGAGTCTTCTCCCCTATTCTGTTTTTGCCCAGGATGTCATTCATAAAATTGACAGCACGACGATTGAATCGAAGGTGCAGGAAATCGGTGAAACAGAAATCAAATACAAGAAGTTTTCGAATGTTGAAGGACCGACATACACCGTCCGGAAATCCGATGTGGCGTACATCGTTTACCAGAATGGCGAGAAAGAAATTTACACTGTCCCGAAACCAATTGTCGCTGCGATTGCTTTCGATACACTTGCATACATCGAGAAAATGTTGGGCGTGACACTGAAAGAAGTAACGACGCCTGATACCGGTTGCTTGATTGTAGATGTAGTTAGGACCGGACGTGTAAGAGCTCCGGGACTCGAACCTCCGAAAGGGCAAATTATTCAGTACATCGGAACGAGTGATAAAAAAAGCGAACTGAAGGCAACGGGAAGAAAAATCGTAACACGTGAAGATGCGATGCGGGCAATTGTCTATTATAAAAATCAGGGTAACGACAAAGTGTATCTCTACACGCGATTCAGTCAGTATGTCAATCATGTTTACACGGCCGATATTTCAGAACTCGTATTCTCACAGGAGAAAATCGTAGAAAAACAAAAAGCAGATTCCGTTGCTCAGAAGGCAAAACTTCCGAGTCCGTTCAAAAAAGGACATTGGATGTTGAGTGCAGGATCTTCATTCAGAAATAATTATGCCACCATAGAACTTACTCAGTGGATGTATGTTCTGAATGGTGTACCGGCCACTTACGACGACGGAATGACGGATGGTCCTGAAGCGTTTTATTTCGGAAGCTTATC
>CAYUTR010000162.1:0-10539 GCA_964447465.1 uncultured Chryseobacterium sp. | reverse complement strand
GATCTGATGAAAATGCAGGAATCATCTTCCGTTCTGGAATTCGGAACGAGTAATAACGAACGAACGCTGGAGATTCTGAAGAATCACAGTGTTGCTGCTGAGTTGCACAATAATTCCGTGCACAGTTCAATGATTCCGCGCGAGAAAATTGCGGAAGTCAATCGCGCACTTGTTGCTGCAGGCATAGACGTTTATTCTATCGCCACAACGCGTAACGACCTCGAAAGTATTTTCATGGACATCACTAATCAGGAATCGAAATGAAAACATTCCTGAACAGTTATCGGAGTGAATGGCTCAAGAAAAAACGTACTGCGGGTGCTGTGCTCGTGATTGCAGGAGGATTTCTGATTCCTACGATCATGCTCATTGCGCGTTTCGCGAATTCAGAAAATCTCTGGGAAGAAAATACGTCCGGAGAAATGTGGAACCAATACATCGAAGCGCACTGGCAATTCATGGCAATCTTTCTTTTGCCGATGGGAGTAATTCTCGTCACGAGCCTCATTACGCAAAACGAATTCCGTAACAACACGTGGAAGCAGGTACACACCACGCCCCAAAGCTTCACCACCGTTTACTTTGCAAAGCTTGCGGTGATCCTCACGATGCTGTTACAGTTTTTCATTCTGTTCAACATCGGAATTTACCTGGTTGGAGTACTTCCCGGATTATTCTATGCCGACATTCCATATCCCATTGAGGCCTTTCCATTCATGAGAATGCTTCGGTTCAGCGCAGGGTTCTTTATTGCTTGTCTGCCAATTGTTGCGCTGCAATATTTACTCAGCCTGAAATTTCAGAATTTCCTATTGCCTCTGGGCGCAGGCATTGCTTTGCTCATTGCATCCTTGATCGGCTTGAACTGGGAGCACGGCTATACCATCCCCTATTCGTACAGCGGATTGAAATTTATCAGCATGCAAACCGGAATGCCTCCGGCTGCTAATATCAAGCTATGGGCAATCGGTTACTTCGTTTTGTTAATACTTGCAGGATATGTCCTCTATATCCGTAAAAAGGAGAAGAGCTAGTTCAACTTCACAACATTCACTAACCGAAAGCGTTATCTTTGGGTAAATGAAATTCCTTCTCCCGCTTTTCGTTGTCTTTTCGTTTCTATTCACGGCTTGCGAGCCCGATGTGGTTTTCACACCTCGTCCGCGTGGTTATTTCCGCATTGATATGCCGGAAAAAAAATACGTGTTGTTCGACGACAGCGTTCCGTACAGCATGGAAGTTCCCGAGTATGCACAGATGTACCGCAGCAGTGCACCCGGTGCTCCTGAAACGTGGAGAGATCTTTACTTCGGTGGATTCAAAGCAACACTTTACATCAGCTATCACGAAATCACCAGCGATTCAATATTCGAGCGATTGATCAATCAAAGCTGGGAACTCACAGAAGCGCATCACGAAATGTCGCAGGCGTTGAAAGACTCGTTGATACTTCGTCCCGAGGATCGTGTGTTCGGAACTGTAATCGAACTCGGTGGAAGTGCAGCATCACTCGTGCAATTTTATCTCACAGACAGCGTACACAATTTCATTCGCGGATCGCTTTACTTCTATGCTGCTCCGAATAAAGATTCACTTGCGCCGGTTGTGAAATACATCAAGGATGATGTCATGCACATTGTGAATACGCTGAAGTGGAAACAGCAAGCGATACAGTTTCCTCCACCGACACCAGTAGCTGAAAGCAACGATAATCCGCCGCCCGTTGATCGCGAAATTCGAAACGTTGACATCAGCAACCAAGAAGGAGAGAACTGATCGCTGTTCGTTTTCACAGAACAGAACACGTAAGAACTCCTACGGATTTTACGCGAATTCCAATTCGCAGACTGCGCACGAATCCCTATCTTAGTACAAATCGCTCACCAATGAAATTTCTGATTTCCGGCATATTCTGCCTCTTCACATTTGCGCTAACCGCACAAGACGTTACTTACTCCCGCGTAAAAATCTATACGGATGATGCAGGCATGAATCAGCTTGCTCTCGCAGGTATAACCATCGATCATGGTGTATTCCGACCGGGCTGCTGTTTCACTACCGATCTTTCTTCGGAAGAAATTACGCGCGTACACGATCTCGGATTTAACTACGTCGTAGAAATTCCAGACGTGGAGAGTTACTATGCGAATCAGAATTCCAAAACGCAAACCGATCGCAATTCGAATCCTGAGGCGCAGGTTGCAGGTTGTTCCACAACTCCAACCATACTCACTCCGGTAAATTTTACACTCGGTTCTATGGGCGGATTTTTTACGCTGACCGAAATTTACTGGCACATGGATAACATGGCGACGTTGTTTCCGACACTCATAAAGCCCCGTTGTGTGATCGACAGCAACAATCTCACGTATGAAGGTCGCATGATGTACTGGACAAAAATCTCCGATAACGCTTCAGTAGACGAGAACGAACCCGAGATGTTGTACTCCGCCGCGCATCATGCACGCGAACCGGCAGGTGTATCACAATTGATCATGTACATGTATTATCTGCTTGAGAATTATTCCTCGAATGCAGAAATACAATACATCGTCAACAACACCGAATTGTATTTTGTTCCGCTCGTTAATCCCGACGGATACAATTACAACGCAACCAACGCTCCGAATGGTGGCGGTATGTGGAGAAAGAACCGTTTGAATCACCAGGATGGATATTACGGAGTAGATCTTAACCGGAACTATTCTTTCAATTGGGGATACGATGATTTTGGTTCTTCGCCGAATGATTACGACGATACGTACCGCGGAACATCACCAGCATCAGAAGCAGAAGTGCAGAATATGGAAACGTTATGCGCGAATCATACATTCAAAATCGCAATCAATTATCACACCTATGGTAATCTGCTAATTTGTCCTTGGGGTTATCAGGCCTCGACCTATACGCCCGATGTATTGACGTACGAAGCGTGGGGTGATCTCCTGACCAAAGACAATCAGTACTCATTCGGAACGGCAGATCAAACCGTTCACTATGTTGTGAATGGATCATCCGATGATTGGATGTATGGAGAGCAGGGTATCAAACCAAAGATCATGGCCATGACTCCGGAAGCGGGTGATCAGCAGGATGGATTCTGGCCACCAGCAAACCGGATTGAAGATATCTGCAAAGCAAATTTCCCTATGGATCTCTATGCTGCGAAACTGTTACTTGCTTACGCAATTGTTGAAAGCACCGATGGAAAGTACATCACACCAACCGGCAAATTTCATTTCGACATCACCCGACTCGGATTGGATTCACCAGCGGTGTACACCGTGAACATTGTTCCGATCAGTCCGGAAATTACTTCAGTAGGATCTTCTGTTTCATTTTCAACATTGTCGATTGCCAATTCCGTAAACGATTCGATTGCTTACACCATCAATCCGGCAACAACAGAAGGTACATTGCTTACGTACGTTGTTGAAACCGGTAACGGTATATTCACCTGGCGCGATACGATCACACGCATGTATGGAAATCCAATCACTGTTTATACCACGAACGGAAATGCCATGACCGGATGGTCGCAATCCGATGGATGGGATATTACGAATGAGGATTTCATTTCTCCAACCGATTGCATCACGGATAGCCCATATACTACTTACGGATCGAACGGGAACCAGATGACCATCATGACACAGAGCGTAAGTTTGCTCAGTGCATTCAGTGCGCACATCACGTTTTACACGAAATTTGAAATTGAAGCCGGTTACGATTGTGCAGTAGTTGAATGTTCTGCCGATAATGGCGTAACGTGGACAGCGCTCTGCGGAAAATATACAACACTGAATCAGAATCTGAATTTCGGTGAGCCGTGCTACACCGGTGTGCGATACAATTGGGTGAAAGAAGATATGTCGCTCGACGATTATATCGGAATGGATATTCTTATCCGTTACCGCATGGAAAGCGATGGCTGGTCGGAGTATGATGGAATTTATCTCGACGATATTCTCATCGAAGTGCTTGACACAACCGGAAGTGGTATTCACGAAAATTCATCTGCAGCAATTCTCGGACAGAATATTCCGAATCCTTCCAGCGAAGAAACATTCATTCCGTTGAAAAATACTTCGGCTGGTGTGATTGAAATTTATTCCCAGGTCGGTCAACTCGTGATGACGAAGAATGTAAGTGCGAATTCGAATGGTGTGTTTGTTTCTACTGCGAATCTGGCTGAAGGCGTTTATAACTACCGGTTTGTCAGCAGTGAGGTAGCTACTCAAACTCGTCGCATGGTCATCAGTAGGTAGTTAAACCACAAAGACGCGAAGGCGCAAAGGCAACGCAAAGATTATTTTGTACGTAGTATAAGTGCAAACTGCACACCAGCCAGCACCATCGCCAGAAACAAATGCACCGGTTGAGCCATTGCAGGAATTCCGAAGTTGTGCATGATAACTCCCGCCGCATACGTTCCGAGAACGATTAACATGCTTGCGCTCAGCAAAGTTTTTGCCTGCGGAACGATGAACTTCTTTCTCAGCTTCAGCCAGATGAAAATGTTCAGTCCGAGTAAGACCATGGCCATCGAAAAGTGAACGGTGTATTTTGATGTGAGCATTGCTACCCACGTTTCGCGTGAGCCGTCACCGGAAGATTTGATCAGCTCATCAATCTGCTGACGAACCTGCGTGCCGAGAACAATCTGTGAAAGTGTAAACAACAATGAGAATACGAGAACAACCCGCATTGTTTTCGCGATGTCAGCTTTCTCGAAAACACCAGCGAGCATTCTTGCGCGATAACGGATGATGACCATGATGAACACCATGATGAGTGCGCACAGCATGTGAAGTGTAATCGTAACCGGCTTCAGATTGGAATCAACCACTAATTTGCCGAGCCATGCTACAAATCCGATCACGAACAGATGAATCATAACAAGTCCAAGCGAAAGCTTATCTGTCTTCCATCGTTTGATCGCGAAGAAGAGAAGAATCATAGATGCAAGTCCGGCAAGCGCACCACACAAACGATTGATATATTCTGTCCACGTTTGCGCAACGATAAACTTCGCATAGTTGTGCACGGGATATTTTTCCCAATGCGATCGATCAAATGATTCTCCGGATGTAAACTTTTCTGTTGCACGCCAGAGTGTGTCGTTCTCGATGATCATCATGCCTTTGTTGTATTCCTGCGAAGAATGAAAATCAAGTTGCGATGGATCAGTTGGTGGAATGTAATAACCGAAGCAACGTGGCCAGTCGGGACAACCCATTCCTGAACCTGTTGCGCGCACGATGGAACCGGCGAGAATTACGAGGTAAAGAAAAACGAGGGTTACTCCTGCCCAATAAACAAAACGGGAATCGGCTTTTGACATGCACGGCAAAGGTACACAGCGACATCAAATATTAACCGCCAAGACGCCAAAACGCCAAGAAATTCTCTGCGCTTACTCTGCGTCACTGCGCCTCTGCGGTAATATTATGAGTGTTTATTTAAGACGTGCAGCAGCTTGTTTGGAGTAAAACCCACCATCGTCGGAGATTTTCTTAAAGAGCTCATCCGCCGCCGCACTATCTCCATTCCCTTCAAGTGCCAACGCCTTATACCATTCCGCTTCTTCATCAAACACATTGTTCGGATCAGCGATGATTTTATCGAGCAACGGAATTGCTTTACTGTACATCTCGAGTTTCACATAACTCACCGCAGTATAAAACAGCGCATTGATATCATCCGGATTGTGTGTGAGCAAACCTTCCATCTTGCTGATGCATTTGCCATAACGTCCATCGCGGAAAGCAACAAGACCTTCACGGAGAAACTGATCAGCAGGCACCGAGTGAACAGCAGGATCATCTTTCTCATCGAACTTGATAACATCCTGGCCTTCGAATTCAGCAGGAACGCCGCCGAGCTTAAGTTCTTTTACTTCAATCGTCTGAGTAGTGTAGTACTTGTCGAACTCGGTGACTTTCAGATCGACGATAAAACCAACTTGTGCGTTATAGGTAAACTCAACTTTTGTGACTGTAACCGGAACCGGATTAACAATCAGCTGCATGTTACTATCCACCGGAATCGGCATCACAGTAAATTCCTGATTGGGCATAGACGTGACATCACCTTTCGGATTTTTGTCTGACTCTGCAACATTCAATGCAATCAACTTCGCTTCCGGATTTACAAAGTGATCTTCTCCGGGAGAGAGAATATTCGTCGGAGCTGGCGCAACAGAATTATCAGGAACAATATTCTCCGTGTTCACCGCAATTGGTTCCGGTTTCGGATCCTGATTTAGAAATACCGTCACCGCTACAGAAAGTGCTGCAATCGCAACCAGGCTCAATCCGATGGTTGACCAGCTCAACGAAGTCATTCCGCTCTTCGCTGCAATACTTTTCTTCAATGCTTCAACATCTGCGAATGCGGTCGGAACAAGAGCATATCCTTCCAACGCTTCCTTCGACAATTCACAATCGTCGAGCAAATGCTGTACACGCTTTGTTTCTTCAGCGGAAAGTTTCCCTTGCAGGAATGCCTCCAGTTGTTCTGCACTCAGCGCGGTTGATGTATGGGATGTATTCATCACTGCTCCAATATTAATTTCAGATTCCTTTTTCCGTTCTGTATGTGACTCTTCACCTGTTTCTCATTCATTCCGGTGATGTCGCAGATCTCTTTGTATGATTTGTCTTTCAGATAAAATAATTCAATACACGTTTTCTGTTCATCACCCAATGCGCTGATTGCATCTTCTAATCTTTGCAATCGTTGCTCCTTGATTACCTTCTCGTGAACCACATCTTCTTCAGGCATCAAAGGTTCTTCTTCGTCCTTCTCGTACCGCGAGTGTTTCTCACTGTGCACCTTCATCTTTCTCAGATCGGAGATGCAATAATTTCTCGCCACGAACATGAGCCAGGTTTTTACATTCTCCGGGGTATGTTTCTGCAACGATTCAAAGAGCTTTTCAAAAATCTGCAACACAGCATCGCGACTTTTTTCCTGGTCCCGATAATACTTCAGACACACACCATACATGAGGTGCGCATACCGGATGTATAGTTCGCCCACGAAGGCCTTATCACCACTCGAGTGATAAGAACTGATCAGCTCCTCATCGCTGAGGGAACTTTTCTTCTTCCATGGGAAAAACCGCATATCTACCGCATTCTAAGGTTATGACGCAATTTCGGGAGAATTCCACAGAGATTGTGGCTTAATTTAACCACGGAGACACGGAGACACGGAGGTTAGTAGGTGAATATTTTCATCCTTTCGAAACGTTCCGCACGAAAACACTGCTCATAAGTCGAGAAATTAAGCACTGGCATAACCAAGTATCTGTGAATATCGTCCGCTTTGAACCAGACGTAATTACCGTTTGAAAACCGAATCCCGTATGAAACAACGACCCGATGGAACACAACTGAAGGGTCGGGTATGCGCGAGTATTTCTCTAATGCTACTGGAGCACCCGGAATCCATTTTTCATTTACCAAAAATGAAAGTGGTTGCCCTTCGTACTTGATGGGTGCTGAAATGAAGGTGCCTGGCGCATTGGGATCTGCAACTTTGTTCGTGCTATCCCAAGTGGAAACTTTACGTTCGCATTGTATCCTACTTAAACGAATTGAACACGAAGCATCATCGTATGAATTAAATTTCCAAGGAGGTTCGCGGTAGGGGCTGGACTTCCAAAAGAGCATTCCGTCCTTGACCTTATCAAGAAGTACGCGATAACTTGCCTGTGGTAAATACTCATTCGAGTCCTCTGTAAATGGTATGATCCGCGAAAGCGTATCGCCCGCTCGGGTACAACCGAAATGGCCGGCCAGTGCTTCGATCTGCAGTTGCAATCGCAGTTGAAATTCTTGTTCTTTCAGAAAAGGAAAGTAGGAACTGGTTGGCACGCGAAGACATACTGATGTATCCCGCGTTATCGGTCCGGATCTACCGTATAGGGGATAATCATACCACAACATTGGCGCATAACCGAGTACATAACAGGTGTCGGCAGTATGATTCCAGGCGAGGTCAAGTTCGGCACGATCAGTCAAACTTCTTAGCGGTAATGAATCACCGAACATACTTTTCGTTTGGTATTTGGATGCAACGATATTAAATGTTGCTGCGTATCTCCCGCCATCATACGTGCGGAGTTTAACGCTATCGTCAGCAGAAGCTTTCCAGATTACAGATTCAGTCTGAATAAGAAATGCGCTATCGGTATCAGAAAGACGATTGACTAGGCAACTCCAATGCCATTGCATGGATTGCCCGCATGCGGATAAGCAAATCAATAGCCCAAGAAAAAATAGATTGAAACGTTTCATATCCACATAATGCAATGTAGAAATAAAGATACGTTGGGCATCGTCTCCGTGCCTCCGTGTCTCCGTGGTAAAATTAGGATGTTGTTATTCAGTAACCTCTGCATGCAGATTCACCGCCTCAACGCCTTTGATCTCCGGAACAGAACGCTTGAGCGTTTCTTCCAGGCCGGCTTTGAAAGTCATCATGCGCATGGAGCAGGATTTGCACGCGCCTTCGAGCTCGAGTTTCACAATTCCTTCCGGAGTGATTTCAAGGTACTTTACGTTACCTCCATCGGCCTGTAAAAACGGACGAATCTGGTCGAGGGCGGCTTCGATGCGGGCTGTTAAATCCTGTGACATTGTGCAGCAAATTTACGCAAAATTTCAGTGCGAAATTGCCAGTTTTTGGCGTGAAATAAGGCCTTGGGATTCTATCTCAATCAGGTAAATTCCCATTGGTAAATCGCCGACAAACAGTCCGTTTGCGGTTGGAATTTGAGTGCTGATCAACGCGCCGTCCAATGAGTAGATTGCGCATGATTCAATCGGTTGTTCACAACGAATCATGACGAAATCACTGGCAGGATTTGGATAAAGCGAGAACGTTGCTGCGTGAAATTCGGTTACTGCATTCGCATTCGGATCGAAAATATAGACGGTTCCGTTTGCCGGAGTTCCATTCAGACTTGGGCCGAAGACATTTACGTTTCCGGTTGGATTGGTTACTGTCGGTGCAGCTGGCGATCCGCTGAGAATGACACTATACGTGCAATTGGTTGGCGTATTGAATTCAAACAATCCGATCACCGGGCCATCCGAACTATTCTCCTGGTACACAACAGAAGGATTCGGAACATTGCTTGAACCGATGTGTACTTCAATCACATTTGTTGTTTCATACAACCACATCTGGAAATTGATCGTGGAAGTAGTGTCGTAATGAAATCCGGCATTCTTCCATTGCACTTTCGTGATTCTGTTCGGTGCAACGCCTTCTGTTTTGTAGCTGATGGGCGAATTATTTCCTGACGCGCCTTTTGATTTCAGCTTCACGCAAAACGGAAGTGAGAGGTAGTAGTAATTGACATCGAAAAATCCGAAACCGCTTCCTTCAACATTAACAGTAGTGAAATTCGTTCCCATAAAATCGAACGTAAATCCAATCGGAACTGTGAACGAGCTCGCGTATGTCCACGGTGTTGAAGTTGTGAGCACAGTTTCTCCGCTGAGCGCAGCATACGGTGATGTGCTTTGCGAGAAATTGTAGGGTTGTGCACTCAGAAATGACGCACAGAATATTGAGAAAGCAAGGAGGGTTTGTTTCATCACAGGAAGTTAAGAAAAAGGGGAACGCGGATTTTCTTGTCCGTTGTTTTCTGGTCTTTCACAAGGATGAGCTCGGTAAATAGAAAGTTTCATTATTGGATCTTATGAGATAAACTCAAGCCTATCTCATAAAATCCAAAAACCCAGTTAAACTATTCACCGTGATGATCCAATTTTGGGACTAGCAAGCCGCGAAAATAAAAATCCGCGTTCCTATTACACCGGCACTGTCTTCGGAGCAGCATTCCGCATCGCCACCTGCCTCACCACATTCCCTGCCATCTCCATAAACGCTTTCGCCTGCGGAGTATCTTTCTGCAAGACTACCGGACGACCTGCATCTCCTGCTTCGCAGATACTTTGCACGAGTGGAATCTGTCCGAGCAACGGAACTTCAAGATTTGCAGCGAGACGTTCTCCGCCTTCACGACCGAAGATGTAATATTTATTCTGCGGTAATTCTGCCGGAGTGAAATACGCCATGTTCTCAACGATTCCCAAAACAGGAACGTTGATCTGCGGAAGCTGGAACATTGCAACGCCTTTGCGCGCATCAGCAAGAGCAACATTCTGCGGTGTAGTCACTACGATAGCTCCTGTAAGTGGAACGGCAGTTACCAATGAAAGATGAATATCTCCAGTTCCCGGGGGAAGATCGATGATCATGTAATCGAGTTCGCCCCAATCTGCTTCGCTGAGCATTTGATTGAGCGCGCGCACTGCAATCGGTCCGCGCCAAACGATGGCCTGGTTCATATCGCTGAAGAAACCGATGGAAAGAATTTTCACACCGTAACTTTCAACAGGAACGATCCACGATTTTCCGTCGACATCACGCAGCATTGGTTTCTCTTCGAGCACATCGAACATCATCGGAATAGATGGTCCGTAAATATCCGCATCCACGATTCCGACTTTCGCGCCC
>CAYUTR010000161.1:0-10659 GCA_964447465.1 uncultured Chryseobacterium sp. | reverse complement strand
CATCGCTCACGTACACTCCACCTGCAGTCACGTATACAAATCCCGGAACGTACACAGTCACAATGACTGCGAGTATCGGTGGTTGTACTACGAGTGACACGTCGATTGTAACTGTATTACCGCGACCTGTTCCGGTTTTCACTGCGCTGCCGACTCAAGGTTGTACACCACTCACTGTGAATTTCACAAACAGTACAACAGCTTCACCGGGTAACGTGTACACATGGACATTCGGAAACGGAAATACTTCTGGTGCACAGAATCCCGGAAGTCAGACGTACATCGCGAATGCGAACGATTCTATTTACACCATTGAATTACTCGTGACAAACAGCGTCGGTTGTTCTGATAGTATCACGCAGCAGGTTACGGTGCATCCACTTCCTGTTGCCGGATTCACGATGAGTACAGATACTGTTTGTGCATTGACCAACATTCTTTTTACAAACACATCCGTTGGTCTTGCTACTGTAGCGTGGAATTTTGGTGATGCAACAACGAGTACCACAGGAAATCCTATTCACGCTTATGCAAATCCCGGAACGTACACGGTAACGTTGATCACGACAACTGCGTTTGGTTGTGCAGATACAATTACGGCACCGGTGTTTGTAGATTCTATTCCGGCAACTGCTTTTTCTGCGAGTGTAGAATGCGTTGGTGATTCTACGATCTTCACAAACACCACAACCGGAAACGTTGTAACGTGGAACTGGAATTTTGGTGATGCAACTTCCGGTTCGACGCAATCACCGAATCACTTGTACGCAGGTCCCGGGACTTACACTGTCACGTTGACTGCAACGAACAATGCAGGTTGCAGCAACTTTGTTACGCATACTGCAACTGTGAATCTTGTTCCGGTCGCACAGTTTGTAAGTACAACAGTTTGTGTAGGACAATCAACCGCATTTACGGATCAAACCAGCGGCGCACCAATTTCGTGGTCATGGGATTATGGCGATGCATCTCCATTCGGAAACACACAAAATCCAACACACAGTTACGCAACTGCAGGAACGTACACAACTACGTTGATTGTTGCTGCTGGAAGTGGTTGCGGAGATACAATCACTGGGGTGATCACCGTGAATCCTGTTCCGACAGCAAATTTCACAGCAGTTGCAGTTTGCGCGAACGACACAACAGATTTCACGAGCACATCACTTGGTGGTCCAACAACATTTACGTGGGATTTCGGCGATGGAAGTCCGCTTGATGTTTCCAACAACCCAACTCCGGAACATGTTTACGCAGTTGCAGGAACTTACAATGTGATTCTCACCGCAGGATACGCAACAGGTTGTGTGAACACAACTACAATTGCAGTGCAGGCAAATCCACGAACGGTTCCTGCATTCACAAGCAACGTTCCTTGTTTCGGATTGCCAACGAACTTCACAGATCAGACTACGAATACACCAACCGTATGGTCATGGGATTTCGGTGATGGTTCTCCATTGAATGCTACTCAGAATCCATCGCACACCTACACGGCTCCCGGAACTTATCCGGTGACGCTCATCACGCAGAACGGATTTGGTTGCATCGATTCAATTCTTACAAACGTTACTGTGTATCCGTTGCCGGTTGCAGATTTCGTTGCTGACACGGTATGCGAAGGATATCTTTCTTCCTTCCTCGATATTTCTACTTCAGCAGTTGCATGGTCATGGGATTTCGGTGATGCTTCTCCGCTGAACAACACTCAAAATCCTGGACACGTTTACCTCGCGCAGGGAACTTACACCGTAACGCTCATCGTCAACAATGCAGTTGGTTGTCCGGATACAATACAACACCAGATTGTTGTTCGTCCTCTTCCTGTTGCTGCATTCGCATCGACTATTGCTTGTCACACGTATGTAACAAACTTCACCGATCAATCTACTTCTGCAATTGGATGGGAATGGGATTACGGTGATGGAAGTCCGCTGGTGAATACACAATCGCCGAACTACACGTATGCATTACCGGGTACGTATTCAGCGACACTTGTTGCATTCAACATTTACGGATGCACCGACACAATCGTTCAAATCGTAACGGTATTGCCGCAGCCACAAGCTGCGTTTGCAACGAATACGGTTTGCGCGAATTCTGCAGTCGTGTTCACAGATACTTCTTCCGGAGCACCAACATTGTGGGCATGGGACTTCGGTGATGGTTCTCCGATTGACAATAATCAAAATCCTCCGCACAATTATTTATTGGGTGGTACTTACAACATTGTACTCATCGTTGGTAACGCTGCGGGATGTGCAGATACACTGACGCAGCCGATCACAGTAGGAACAGTTCCTTTCCCGGCATTCACTGCAACAGCGGTTTGTCTCGGCAACATTACAGCGTTCACTGATCTGTCAACCGATCCAACACCAATTGCAGGATACTATTGGGATTTCGGTGATGGCAACAATTCCTTCCAGCAGAATCCGAATTACATTTATCAGAATCCGGGAACGTATACGATTACACTTGTTGTGACGAACATGAGTGGTTGTGACAGTACAATCACAGGAACAGTTACTGTTGGAGCTCCACCGGTCGCAGCATTCACATACGATACGGTTTGCGTAGGAAGTGCAACAACCTTCAACGATATATCAACAGGATTCCCATCTACCTGGTTCTGGGATTTCGGTGATGCGAATACAAGCACAACCGGTCCGCTGGTAACACACACCTACATGGCTGCTGGAAATTATCTTGCGTCGATGATTGTGTCGGCAGGAAATGGTTGCACTGATCAGACGTTTAATGTTGTTACGGTTGTGAATACTGTCCAGGCGATCATGAACGTTACTGATTCGGTTTGTATCAATGGTGCGCTTACGTTCCTTGATGCGTCGACAACGAACAATGCAACAATCGCAGGATGGTTGTGGGATTTCGGTGATGCGAGTCCTACCGACACGAACCAGAATACATCGCACACGTACATCGCCGCGGGAACATACACGGTTACGCTTTCAGTGTGGGCGAGTAGCGGATGTGTGAGTATCACAACGCAAGTGATTACTGTGAATCCAAATCCGGTTGCTGCGTTTACATCAACAACGGCTTGCGCGAATCAGACAACGAACTTCACGGATAATACTCCGCCTGCAATTGCACAGTGGGATTGGGATTTCGGTGATCTCACCGGAGCAACTACACAAAATCCAACACACCAGTATGCGGCAGCGGGAAATTACAACGTTGAGTTGATTGTCACAACTCCGGGAGGATGCAGCGATACAATCATGAATGCAGTTACTGTTTATCCTCAACCGGTTGCACAGTTTACAACGGATACAGTTTGTTACGGTGATACGACGAAGTTCACGAACACTTCTTTCTCCACGCAAGGTGCAATCACCAGTACATTCTGGGATTACGGTGACGGAAACACCGGAACAATTCCGAATGCCGATCATGAATTCCAGTTGGCGAACGACAGTTTCATGGTAACGTTGATTGTGACGACGCAATACGGTTGCATCGATACACTTCAGCAACTTGTGGTGTTATATCCTGTTCCGTCAATGGTATTCGCTCCGGCAGCAACAAGTGGTTGTGAAGATTTCACGGTTACATTCAGCGAAACATCACAGCTCAACGGATCAACAGTTGTAAACTGGCTCTGGGATTTCGGTGATGGAAATTTCACGTACACACAGAATCCAACACACACCTACAACGATCCGGGACAGTTCACGCCATCACTTGTGATCACTACATCCGACGGTTGTATTTTCACCGACACGATGACCTTCCCGATTGTTGTTTATCCGAAGCCGGTTTCTGATTTCACGTATTCACCCCAACCGGTTACGATCATTCAGCCAGAAGTTGTCTTCGCTGATCTTTCTTCCGGCGCAACATTCTGGGAATACGACTTCGGCGATTTCGACGGAAGCATTCAGCAGAATCCAACGCACTCGTATGCCGATACCGGTCACTACACCGTTACGCAAATCGTCATCAACCAATACGGTTGCGCCGACACATCCGATCAGATCGTTCCGATACTCGCAGAGTTCACGTTCTTCATTCCGAATGCCTTCACTCCGAATGGCAATGGCAACAACGATGTCTTCTTTGGCGAAGGAGAGGGCATCAAGGAATTCACCATGTACATCTTCGACCGCTGGGGCAATCTGATTTTCGAGTCACACGATCCGAACACGGGTTGGGACGGAACGATTGGCGGAACGCCTTGTCAGCAGGATGCTTATGTGTATCGCTTCTTCATCATTGATGTGTTGGGCGAGCAGCATAAGTATATGGGGCATGTGAGTTTGGTACGGTGAGTTCTTAACTATTCTTTCCTGTCTGTCATAATCGATATTGGATATATTCAAAACCAGCGCTATGTTTTGGGAACGACATATAGAGCGCATTACTACTGTCTAGTTAACTCATCCAGCCGAAATGATTAAAGGTTACATATATGAAAAGTAGGCCACCGATTCCTGATCCCACTAAGAGAGAAATTCGACAGAGATGTGGATTTGGGTGTGTAGTATGTGGTTGTCCAATTTATGATTACCATCATATGATTCCTTTTGCAAAAACTCATAGACATGTTGCATCGGAAATAACGTTATTATGTGATGAACATCACCGACAAGTACCAAAACTTCTTACCGATGAACAAGTAATGAAGGCTGATTTGAAACCATACAATGTTACTCACGATAAAAGCAAAGACTTTATATTCAATTATGAAGGAAATGACTTTGCGATAGAATTGGGAAATAATACGTTTGTTCATCAAAATATTACTAATGGTTCCATGTTGGCTCCAATTGTGATACGTGATAAGATATTCTTCAATTTCTTAGTGGAGGAGAACGAATTGTTTTTTAACCTAGGTTTGTTCGATGAAAATGGGAAGATATTCATAAGTATTTATCGAAATGTATTAAAGTATGTGCCTTCGAGTGCGTGGGATATAAAATTTGTTAGCAATAGGTTACGTTTGAGAAATAAAAAGAAGACCACGATTTTCGATTTGGAATTTGATATCCCCACTAAGGTGAAGTTCCACAAATTGGTACTTAATTATGGAGAGATTGAAGTTTTACAAGTGGACAGCGATATAACCATTACCGATCGTTCAAATAGGTTTAAATCTTATATTAAAGGTGGATTTACCTTTGCCGTTAGGGCGCAGCCACCTGATCCAGGTATATCGATATCCATCAACAGTCCTGCTAAAGGAATTTTAAATTATGATACAAAAAAGATAGTCGAATAGATTGCAATAAATGGTGAATCAGTCACTTCGAAGTATTGTGCAAAACTTTGACTAAACCACATCAAAATACTCTTCATTCGCACAAGTGGCTTGTGCTGATCATGCTATTTGCGGGAGTTCTGTTTTCTTCCTGCTCTATCCGTTCCGATGTTTATTACAGTGATGGAATGAAAGTGACTGATCGTTACAGGAGTTTTCCCCGGAGATCGACTACATACACGGCAACAGGTAAAAAGATTTACACGGATTCGATCACCGGGACACGTTTAAAGATCGTGAAGTACAGAACCAAAAATAGTTGTTGGAGTATGGATCGAAAAAGAAGAATTGAAATCACTTTTGATTCAACTGGCAAACGAACGGGCCGGGAAAATGTCTTGCGAACTCAGAGAAAACAATATCGGGAAAAGTATGATTGCGACACTTGTAAATACACAACACGAAGGGTACGCACAAGATTTTGAGCGCTGACGTGCACCACAATAATTTCACCAACAAGAGAAAGGCGGGTTTAAACCCGCCTTTGTTCATGTCTTGAATTCAAAAAAACATTACCCATCCGCACGATAAATCGCACGGCTGTCATTATTGAATCCGGACATGGATGACAGCCGCGGGATTTATCCCGCGGTGACATGTGCCGCAATAATTCCACCAGCATGAGAAAGGTGGGTTTTAACCCGCCTTTGGTAGATCATTCAGATCATCATTGTATCCCGAAATAAATTCATCATACTCCTGCTGAAATGTTTTCGTCGCGTGATGAATTTTCTGTTGCTGGATATAACGCTTTACAACTTCCACATTTTCTTCACTCACGGATTTACCATGAAAACTATCCTGCCAACCAAAATGTGCTTGCGTCAAATTGTTTTTGTTCATCCAAAACGAACTGCCTCCTTTCACTTGCTTCATGATGTCTGCGAGCGACATCTTATAGTTAGAGAGAAACAACAGATGCACATGATCAGGCATACCGTTGATTGCAATGGGTATGCATTCACATTTTCTTAGTTGCTCAGAGATGTAATTGTACAATAAAGGCTCGGCCTTGGAATTGATTAGTGGTTGACGATTTTTTGTTCCGAAAATTACGTGAACCCACAAACGGCAAAATGATCTTGTCATGATGTTTGATTTTATTTTTCGCAAACATCGGTCGGGATCGTGTGATTAGTCGCGTAACAAGTACTTACAAACGACTATAAGTGTTTGTAGTCGTTTGTAAACGTTTGTAAACGGCTGCGCTGGGTAAATAGCGTCAAAAGGCGGGTTAAAACCCGCCTGTGCTCATGTCGTTTATTTTCGATGTGTGTTCGCCATCCGCGCGATAAATCGCACGGCTGTCATGATTCAACATCACGAAAGGCGGGTTAAAACCCACCTTGGCTCATGTCGTTTATTTTCGATGTGTGTTCGTCATCCGCGCGATAAATCGCACGGCTGTCATGATTGAATTTGCGCATTGCAATGACAGCCGCGGGATTTATCCCGCGGTGATATGCACAACAATAATTTCACCAGCATGAGAAAGGTGGGTTTTAACCCGCCTTTTGGAGCAATCCACGTACCAATAGTTGTGCGTATCATTTCATCGCTCTTTCCGTTATATTGTTGCACCAATCCAAATTCGGTTGCGATCAATGCGTGCCTCGTCCAAACTGATTCTCGTCTTTCTCTTTCTTTGCACCGGGCTCTCGGCCCAGGTCGCCGAAATCGATCGCCTCATCGCGAACGAACTCAAAATGACTTTTCCGAGCATTTATTTCAAACACAACTCCACCGAATTCGCAACGATGCCTTACACGGCTGATTCCTGTTATAGGTACATCGCAAAGAATTTTAAAGCCGACGTAACTGAATTAACGATCTGGCGCGACAGTGCAGAAACAGAAAAGCTGACCAATGATCGTATCAAGATCCTCAAGGCGGGAATAAAAAAATATTTACCGAAGGGAAAAATAGAAATTGAATCTATGGAAGATGAGCAGAAAGTTTCCCGACATACTATAAGCCTGACAAACGACAGCAGTAAAATTAATTACCTGTTGTCGTTCAACAGTTCAATGGATTTTTCAAATACAAATTTCGCTGTCGTAAGGAAGAATAAGCGCGATCATGTAATGCACCCGAAGATTTATTGTCTGGCGTGTTGGGCGCATTTCTTTTGGATAGATGAACGGCACGAGCGGAAGAAAAGGGCGAGGGACAAGAAAAAGAGACAGAATACCATCCATTTGGTCCCTATGACCAACCGTCTGTACCATTCGGGGAAAGTGACAGCTTAGTTCCGTTTAAACGGCAAACCATCGAAAGGTTCTGATCGTGCCCGTCGTTTTACCTTACTTTAGGAGAAGTCGAAATCACGTGCCCATGAAAAAGAAGAAAGTCGGTAAAACCGTTAAGCCAAAAAAAATGTCCAAAGTAGTTGTAATAGGAACTTCTGCAGGAGGGCTGAACGCATTGAAAAAATTAATCAGCCAGATGCATAAGGACTTCCCTGTACCGATATTGATTGTACGGCATATCTCTGCCGATGCTACGGGGAATATTCTTTTAGACGAGCTTGGTAAATTGAATACCGTTAAATGTCAGCAAGCAAAGGATGGAGTCGACCTGAAGCCTGGACATTTATATATGGCACCCTCAGATCATCACCTGATGATTGACCAGGATCTGAAAATTCTGGTGACAAAAGGTGCACAGGAAAACAGATCGCGCCCTGCTATTGATCCGTTATTTCGTTCTGCGGCGGTTGCGTTGGGATCTGGTGTTATCGGAATATTATTAACCGGCTATCTTGATGATGGAACATCGGGAATGAAGGCGATAAAGAAATGCGGAGGAACGTGTATCGTGCAGGATCCGGACGACGCCGAGTATCCGGATATGCCAAGAAATGCTTTGAATAACGTGAAGGTAGATTATTGTCTGCCGATTGCTCAAATGGGAGCCTTGCTTTCCGAACTCATCCCACAGAAATTACGGAAACGTACACCTGTTCCGAATGATGTTTTAATTGAGGTTAAAATTGCGCAACGGGTATTAAGCGATTTGTCTTCAGTGAACACGCTCGGCGATCAGGTTCCATTTAACTGTCCGGGTTGCGGTGGTGTTTTGTGGCAAGTAGGAAAAGATAGCAGCATCCGATTTCGTTGTCATACCGGTCATGCGTATACTACCGCTTCACTTTTAGCTGAGCAGACAGAAAAGATTGAAGAAACGATGTGGACGGCACTACGGATGTTTGAGGAGCGTAAAAATTTATTGACCGAAATGGCCCGGGGGAAAAAAGGCATCAGTTCTAAATCCGCTATGGAAAGAGCAGAATTGTCGCAGGTTCATATTGATCGGATCAGGGCAATTTTACAAAGCGCTGATACGGAAAGTGGCGATGATGTGCCTACGTGATGCACCGATACAGCGTATTTTTTGTGTTGAACGGTAATGCGTGCGCAAGGCTCAAGTTCTAATTTAGCCTGATGATATCCAGAAATATTATCATCAGTTTCCTGTTCGCACTTGTATTCGTTTCTGACATTATTGCGCAGGATGATTTTAAGACCGCGCAAGCGAATATGGCGACCGCAGATCGCTTTAAAGCCGACATGCAACCCGACAGTGCGATTGAATATTACGAGAAGGCGGCTACAGTGTTTTATAAACTTGGGAATGGCTACAAATTTATTTACTCGTATAACCAGATCGGAATCATACAAACGCGACAGGATAAATACGAAGAAGCGAAGTGGCACCTCGATTCGGCGCTTTCGGTTGGACGTGCGTGGTTGGATACAAATTGTCTGGATATCGCAACAACCTACATCAGCTTAGGTGTTGTGTATTCTGCAGAAGAAAATTATTCGCAAGCTCTGATTTATCACAACAAGGCGATCGTGATAAGGTTGCGAATGCTTGGTGAGAACAGCGTCGAAGTTGCAACGAGTTACGGGAACATTGGAAATGTTTATCTGCGTAGTAAGGAATTTGATAAGTGCATTGATGCGCACAGAAAAGCAATGACTATCCGGGCTAAGGTTTTTGGAGAGACGAGTCCAGAGATTGTGGAGTCGTACACCGGATTGGGAAATGCGTACCGGGAGAAAGTGATGTATGATTCTTCGTTGTTCTATTTTCAGAAGGCGCTGATGAATAAAATCAAACAGCGAGGAGAAGGTCATCAGGATCTGAAAAAGCACTACAACAACATCAGCAATGTGTACTTCTTGATGGGCAACAAGGAGCAGGGCGAATTATATAAGTTAAAGGCAGATCAGATCATGGCTGAATGAAGCCAGATCAATACCTTTAACTCATGACAGGAAAATTTAATCTGCCCGTACTATCTTCTGCCACGCTGTTTTTCCTTCTGATATACTCCTGCGCCAGATTGCCAACACCCGAACCCAACCAATCGTTCGATCACTTCGTTGGCGATTTCGAAGACAGTAGTTTAGTGAAGTTTCATGGTTTGATTCCGTTTGCAGAAAATGCGGTGATTGTGAACGATACAGTCCGTCGCGGAAATTTTGCAGTGAAGTTTCTGCTTCGTCCGGGTGATATCACGAATAATGGAAATCGTGTGGAACTCGGTGTACACAACTGCGCGAAGTACGGAACTGAAGTGTATTATGGTTGGAGTTTCATGATAGACACGTCATGGAGCGACACACATTATTGTTTGCTCAGTCAATGGCAGAATCTCCCGGATTATACGAACGGAGAAGAGTGGAACAATACTTTTCCGAGTCCGCCTCCATTGGCACTTGTGTATGTCGATGGAATGCTGAACATCAATTGGAATGAAAAAGTGGTGAATGAAAATATTCAGACCATTGGCGAACGACCGATCAGCAAAGGCATTTGGTACGATGTGATCTTCCGCGTTTACTGGTCCGATTGCGAAGAAGGTTACATCGAAGCATGGTTGAATGATGTTCCCATGATTGACAATTCCGATAACCGCTTTTACGGAGCGAATCTTTATAACCGCGCCGGAAATTATTTCAAATTCGGGTTGTACCGTGGAAGCGATACAGATCAATACAGTCCACTCATTTCCTGGTGTGATGAATTGCGCATCGGTAGTTCATACGAGGAGGTGCGACCATGAAGAGTTGTCTGCATTCGTTCCTGCTCATCGCGTTCATAATGATCAGTTCAAAAATCTTTGCTCAAGACGAACCACTAGTTTATAAGAATGCTGTAAATAAGAAGGGTAGTCATGGTAGAGCAGGTGTGGGACTTGGTACTCGTGTGCACCGTTATCCATATCCTATTACAGATCTTTCTTTTCGTGTATTTGTTTTCAACAATCAGGCCCTGTTCGATACGCGTTTGCGCGCTTATGGAATCAAGAGCATTTTTGGCGGGAAGAATTATGATCTCACGGCTTACATCCACAAAGTGTGGTC
>CAYUTR010000160.1:0-10797 GCA_964447465.1 uncultured Chryseobacterium sp. | reverse complement strand
GGTTGCGCGAATGATCATCGCCGGTTATGAATATGTTGGAGAGAAACCTTTTTCGAATGTTTATCTCACTGGAATTGTGCGCGACAAGCAAGGCCGAAAAATGTCGAAGTCGCTCGGAAATTCTCCTGATCCACTTGGACTCATTGAGAAATTCGGAGCCGACGGTGTTCGCGTTGGAATGCTTTTGTGTTCACCTGCAGGCAACGATTTACCGTTCGATGAATCGATGTGCGAACAGGGAAGAAATTTTTCGAACAAGGTTTGGAATGCATTCCGTCTCGTAAAAGGATGGACTGTTGATTCTTCAGCAGCACAACCGGAAGTTGCAAAAGCAGCGATTGATTGGTTCGATTCGAAATTCAATCAGCAACTGGCAGAGATCAATGATCACTATACGAAATTCCGTTTGTCGGATGCATTGATGGCTTCGTACAAACTCGTGTGGGACGATTTCTGCGCGTGGTATCTCGAGATGGTGAAGCCGGAATTCGTAGAAGGCATTTCCAAACCGATTGACGCGAAAACATTTGCTGCCACAACAGAATTCTTCGAACGCATTCTGAAAATTCTGCATCCGTTTATGCCTTTCATTTCGGAAGAGCTGTATCACCTGCTTGAAGAAAGAAAAGGTTTGGATGCAATCATCGTTGCAAAATGGCCGGAAGCAAAAGCCTTTGATGCGAAAACAATTTCATCTTTTGAAATGGCGCAACAAGCGGTGACTACAATCCGGATGTATCGTTCGCAGAAACAATTGTCGCCGAAAGAAGCGTTAGAACTGAAAGTTGCAAGAAGTCCCGACAACAAATTCTTCCCGGCAATTCAGAAGCTGGCGAATATTTCTTCCGTGGAAGCGGTGAAAGAAAATCCGGAGAACGCTTATTCATTCAATGCAGGTTCTACCAATTTTTTTATTCCGTCTTCTGGAAATATTAATGTGGAAGAAGAAAAAGATCGTTTGAACAAGGAATTGGAGCAAAGTAAAAGTTTGCTTGATTCGGTTCAGAAAAAACTCGCGAATGAGCGCTTTGTTCAGAATGCGAAACCTGAGGTGATTGAATTGGAAAGAAAGAAACAGGCGGATGCGGAAGCAAAGATTAGAGCAGCAGAGGAGCAGTTGGCGAAGCTGTAGTAGGTCCGAAGAAACGCTAGCTCGCGATCTTCTCACGTCACCCTTCGGCTACGCTCAGTCTGACAAAGGCTCGCAACAACTTCAGGGTCCTGTGGTAAATTATTCTGCAAGCCAAGGCGCTTCCTTTTTCTTGTAAATTAGAAAATGACTTTTGTTCTGGCAGTTGGACAGATTCTTGAGTTGATTGAAGTCGCTACTGATCAGCGCAATTTTCTTCGCGCGTGACCAGCCTTTAATTTGTTTCTCTCGTGCTATCGCGTTTAATACATACTTGTGGATTTCGAAATAGACCAATTTCACAGGACGTCGATCATGAACATATTTCTTTTCGGCCTCACAAGTGTTGTGCTGGACAACTCTTTTCTCCAAACTGTTTGTAATGCCTGTGTAGAATGATTGATCTGCACACTCCACTATGTAGGTATAGAACGGCCCTCTTCTAACTCTTACTCTGAATCTCATTCGGCAATGTTACGATTACCGAATCCGATTAGCCGTTTTCAAACGTTTATGTTTCGAATTTTTTGAACGACTCTTCTTCTGGATACATTGTCAGACTGAGCGTAGCCGAAGGGTGACAAGTGTACAGGTGCAATCAACGACGGCTGTTCTGGGTACATTGTCATACTGAGCGTAGCCGAAGGATGACGTACGCGAGTCGAGGGTTGACGAAGAGCGGAAACTCAATCTTGCACGACAATTTTCCCCGTGTGGCTTGAGGATTCATTTCGAATTCTAACGGTATAAATTCCTTCCGCCAACATCTCCACATTCAACACAACCTCATTTTCGGCGGAAGCTCCTTGAGTTAACACACACTTTCCCGTGATGTTGAATATTTCCACGATGTAATCACCAGGCTTATCAACGGAAACGTACAGTTGATCTACTGCTGGATTAGGCCGAAGTGTAACATTCAATGCTTGTGATTCATGTATTGCGTAATTCAACAACGCATATTTTTTCAATCCTACAAATCCTCCTTGCTTGTCATATGTCATATACAAGTATCCGTTCTTGAAAACGAAATGCGGACGAAAACTTGCGGATTGTGTTGCGTGAATACGTTCAATCAGATTCCAACTTCCGTCATACACCAGGATATCGATATGTTCGTTGTTGATTGTCGTTGGCGGTTCGATGTGGCTCTCTGCAATCATCCAGCAGTCACCCCAGGAATCATACGCAATTCCAGAAGCAAACCAATTTCCATCTCCACCCGTTGATGGAAGAATATTCTGTGTTGCAAGTGGCGCCCAGAGCGTATCCCACGTAGTCAACGTGAGATTGCTGTTGAATCCGAAAGTTGACCCAGTGAACATCTTAAAATTTCCGTTCTGGAGAATGGCACCTCCGATGTTGTTGTGTCCGTTAGTGGTTGTCGTCATTCCCGAAATGAAATTCAGGTTCTGGTCGTATTTGTAAACGTGATGCTGATTCGGTGGAGCGAAGTGAAGCACGTAGATGTATGTACTGTCGGTAGTGAGAATCATATCATTGGTTGGACCGCCCGGACCAAGTGTTACAGGTACGATATTCCCGATCCGATTTCCGTTGATATCAGTCTTAAACAAAAACAATTGCTGATCGCCCTGCGTAGAGAACGCTACAAATAGTTTGTTGTGAAGAATGATGTGTTTGTGATCCGTCATATTCGTGATCGAAGTAAAATCAGAATCGAACGTGAGCTGAACCGGCGCGCTCTGTGAATTGATATTCGCGTAATCCACTTTACGCAGGTAGATGTGCGGACGCGTTGCAGGCGTGAACGTTGTGGTTACACACATGCTATCGCCTTGATCGGAGTTGACACCCCAGATTTGTGCATTGTTGAATTGCAGTGAGTCGATCATCTGTAAAGTTTGTGCGTTCAGGAGTGTGAACATCAGCAAGGCGGAAAGGAGTAGGAGTTTTTTCATCAGCAGGTGTGACTAAGTTAATCATTGGACGTTAGATTCAGTAAAGAGTTTAGTTGTCAGTTCGAGCGCAGTCGAGAACTCGGCAACCGAGCTTTTTGCCCGAATCGTGATTCAAGCAATTCTTTGTTGACTTCTCGACTGCGCTCGAAGTGACAAAGAATTGTAAATTCGCTTAGTATACTCCCAATGAAAAAAGCCGCTGCATTCATTTTTATCATCGTTTTCGTTTCTGCTTGCAGCATTGTTGGTGTGCACTTCAAACTGCACAATCCGAAGCGTGCAGGAAAATATCCTGAGAAGACAGAAGCTTTGAATTTGTTGGGTGATCAGGAGTCGAGATACAGAACGGGTTTTGATGTCCAATCATATGCACTTTTTCTGGTTTTTGGAGATGATCTGAAGAAGGACATTGGTATTCGTGGCTATGTCCATATTAACTCCACCGTTGTTACGTCAATGGATACTTTTCAGTTTGATGCTCAAGAAAATCTGATCATCGATAGTATCACAGGACGGACTTATTTCGGAAGCATGGATCAATATCCGAAAATGAAGCCGATCAATTACTATCGCGATCATGGTGCTCTGTATGTCATATTTCCGGACGTTGTTCCGAAGCAAAATACGATCGGTGTTACTATACATTATCATGGAATTCCAGAGGATGCAAGGCGACCACCATGGCGTGGCGGTTTCGTGAGAAAGGAAGATGATCTTGATAACCCTTGGTGGGGCGTTGCATGTCAGTCTGAAGGTGCAAGTTCGTGGTGGCCATGTAAAGACGTTGTTAACGATGAGGCTGAACGTACAACGATCAATTTGGACGTTCCGCCTGGGCTAACAGCGGTGAGTAATGGGCACCTTGGTTATGGATGGGTTCCGGAGAACGATACAAACAGAACCACGTTTGAATGGAGAGTGAATTATCCGATTAACACTTACAACATCACCTTCTACATCGGCAAGTATAAATTACTTCGGGATACTTTCGACAGCAAAGTGACTGGTAAAAAACTTCCACTGAATCATTACGTTCTCGAGCAACATTACGACAAAGCAGTTGATCACTTCAAACAACTGAAAGATCATCTCGCAGTTTACGAAGAGCTGTTTGGACCGTATCCATATTACAACGACGGATTCAAACTTGTTGAATCGCCTTACGCCGGAATGGAACACCAAACCGCAATAGCATACGGCAATAAATTCAAAAACAATTATCTCGGTTTTGATTACATCATCCTGCACGAAACTGCGCATGAGTGGTGGGGAAATTCGTTGACTGCTTACGATCTCGCAGAAGGTTGGTTGCACGAAGGCTTTGCAACATATGCAGAGTGTTTGTACGTGGAGAAGAAGTTCGGATACCAAGCGTATCTCGATTACCTGAGGAACTACCGGTGGACAATTATCAATCGTCGAACATTGGTTGGTCCTTATGGTCAGCGATATTTTAATTACAAAGACGGCGACATTTATACAAAAGGCGCATGGACGCTCCACACTTTACGTGAGACGATCAACGACGACAGTGTGTTCTTCGATATCATCAAAACCTTTGCGACGCGTTACGCTTACAAAAACGTTACGTCAAAAGATTTTATCTCAATCGTGAATGAAAAAACCGGAGCGGATTACCAGTGGTTTTTTGAACAATACTTGTACAATCGTTTTGTTCCGGAGCTGGAGTATTGTAAGTCGAACGGAAAAATCTATTATCGCTGGAACAGGGATTTTACCCATGTAGATTTTCGTTTGCCGGTTGTACTCTGCGATACATTGGGCTCGAGGTATGATACTATTATTCCCACTGGAGGGATCAAAAGAACGCTCATTCAGTATAGTCCGGGTTACTATTGGAATACGAAAGTGTTGGTCAAGTTTACAGAGAACAAGAAACTCTCAAAGCAATACAGCAGAGGAAGAACAACCGGACCTGACTTCTAGCGATATTGATTAAGCCATTCCAGCGCTTCTGCTTCCGTTCCAAAAACTTTATACGGCACTTCCGGCTTGTAAAATTTCCCGTAGAATTCTGCCAGCAGCCGAATTCCCAGGGTAGGCGCCCAATAGGCAACAGCTTTGAAAGGTTGTTTTGGTTCAATTTTCCTTGCGAAGTCTCTCGCATCCTTTGTGATCCAGAATGCACCTTTGTTCGTGGTGAGAAAAGGCATTTTCTTTCCACCCGTAATTTTCAGGTAAGCTTGATGCATTTCCTGTTTCAGTTCGCGACCGACTTCAGCTCCGTCGGCGTACACGACATTCACGATGCCATCGCGGATGAATATCTCAACACAGTTAGGAATAACGATTTTCTCGTTACCGGGGTCCTTCACAAAAAGCGGGTAAAAGTTTGCGTGGGTGAAAATAGAAAAATATTCAACTCATCCAAACGAATTTACTAATCGCGATTACAAATAACCGCTAATCGAATAAGAAAGACAACCTAACCATTCGTGGAACAATAGGTTCCACTCATTGAGGGTCTGCACATCCGGCATGAGAAGGTAATCAATACTGAAGCGGCCAGGTCCGCCATGCATGTCGGTGCTATAAGGGTCGCAATTCAATCCGGCTTTCGAGAAACACCCAAGCGAACGACGCATGTGATATCCTGATGTCACCAGAAGAAATTTTCCGTTCGGACATTTCTCTTTCAGAATCTTCGCAGTGTTCACGGCATTCTCGTAAGTGTTCTTCGATTCACTTTCCACCATGTACAGAGAATCCGGAAACCCGATTTTTTGCAGATACGTTTGCACACGTTCACCTTCCTTATGATCGGCAAATGTGATGCTTCCGCTTCCGCCGGTCACGATCACGAACGGCGCTACACCCTTTTTTATGAGTTGGAGGCCTTGCATAAAGCGATCAGAACTGTTGTTGAAATTGATGCGGTCGAATTCTTCGTTGTAGGAACTGAATCCGCCCAGCACAATAATTGCATCGTAAGAACCTGTAACGGGTTCAGTTGTGGCAGGAACTTCCCACGCCATCATCACCTGATTGTGAATGAAACGATTGGAAAATATCAAGAGCACCACAACACCCGCGATGAACATTCTCTTCTTACGGACCGGATTCTTCGTAATCCACGACCACAGGAGCAGAATCATCGCCCAAGTGAATGGCATGGTGAGGAAACCGAGGATTTTGGAGAGGAAGAAGAACATCTTGGCAAAGGTACAACTTACCGGTATGATGTGCCGATGTGCCTATATGCCGATTGGATTAGCTGATTTCTAATTAGCTGATGAAGGATCGCTTAGCAGAATGTAGTGCAACTTGATTCTCAGTTTTCGTTAGCCGCGTGGGTTTATCCCGAGGTAACGAAAAAGCGAGGTGCAGATTCGAGTCATCATCCCTATCTTTAAGTGATGCGTTTCCGGTATTTCCGAATTGTCTTTTCTGATTTCGTGCTATTGCCGACGATCGTTTTCTGCCTGCTCAACGTTTCCCTGATCACATACGGCATGCGTATGCTGAAAGGTCAGCTTACAATCGTAACGGAAGCACGCGAATTTTCAGAAGTGTATGCAGATCCGGAAGTGAGCGACAGCATAAAAGCAAAACTTCGTCTCATTGATGAAATCAAACAGTTCGCCTACGATTCGATCGGGTTGAAGAAATCCGACAACTACACATCATTCTACGATCAGAAAGGTCAGCGATTGATGTATGTGGTAACTGCTGCAGAACCATTCGAACTCAAAGCGCATCTCTGGCATTTTCCATTTCTCGGTGATGTTCCGTATAAAGGATTTTTCGATGAGAAAAAAGCGAAGGAAGAATATTACCGGTTGCGCATGCAGGGATTGGATGCGAATATCGGCGGAGCTTCCGGTTGGTCAACACTAGGTTGGTTTCGCGATCCGGTTCTGTCTTCGATGTTGAAAAGCAGTGAAGCCGATCTTGCTGAACTGATCATTCATGAGTTGACACACGGAACTTTGTTCGTGACAGATAGCGTTGATTACAATGAGAATCTGGCGCAGTTTGTGGGAGTAGAAGGAGCGAAGTGGTTTCTGCGCAACAAGTACGGTGAAAATTCTGAACAGCTTCAGGCATACCTCACGTGCATGGCCGAAGTGGAAATCAAAACTCAATTCATGCTGAGCCAGGCGAAAATTCTTGATAGTGTTTACAAGTCGTTTACTCCGGAGATGACATCTACACAAAAGCAAAGTGAGAAGCGGAAACATTTTCTCTTTATCTGGAGAAGAGCTGGACAAGTCGAATTGAAGTCTGATTCCACTTTTGCGAAACGGGTTCTCTCGAAGATGAACAGTTCGGGTAATACAGTTTTCCTCCAATACATTCGATACGAAGCCAAACAGGATGATTTTTCCGATCAATTTATGGCCGTTGGAAATGATCTTCGCGGGTTCGTGAAGAACATGGTCCTGAAATACGGTTCCTGATAGCCGATTTCCCACCGAAAATGCCGATATTACAGGTTGTAAAAAGCACCGTGGAATCGTACCTTTGCGGTAAGCAAACAAGGGTTGGAAAACCCGATTTTCAATCGATTTATGCAGGAAGTACAGACATATCAGCCCAAGAATAAAATCCGGATTGTAACCGCAGCGTCTTTGTTCGACGGACATGATGCAGCGATCAACATCATGCGCCGAATTATTCAGGCGAGTGGGGCAGAAGTAATTCACCTCGGTCACGACAGAAGTGTAGCGGAGATTGTGAACTGCGCAGTGCAGGAAGATGCGAATGCCATTGCGATTACTTCGTACCAGGGCGGACACATGGAATTTTTCAAGTACATGTACGACCTGTTGAAGGAACGTGGTTGCAGTCACATTAAAATATTTGGTGGAGGTGGCGGAACAATTCTTCCTGAGGAAATCGCGGAGTTGCAGGAGTACGGCGTGACGAGAATTTATCACCCGGATGATGGTCGCTCTATGGGACTTCAGGGAATGATCAACGATCTGCTTGAGAAATGCGATTACGCTACAGGCTTTCAGCTCAACGGAGAAGTAAAACATCTCGATAGTCGCGATCACAAAGGAATCGGACGATTAATTTCTGCGGCGGAAAATTTCGGCGACAAACATGGAGCTGAGATAACTGAAATCAAAGCACTCGCGAAGAAATCAAAAACGCCTGTGCTCGGAATTACCGGAACAGGTGGCGCCGGAAAATCTTCTCTCGTAGATGAATTGGTTCGCCGTTTCATCATCGACTTCCAGGACAAAACCATCGGAATTATTTCTGTTGATCCTTCTAAAAGGAAAACGGGCGGAGCTTTGCTCGGCGATCGTATACGCATGAACGCGATCAACAATCCACGTGTGTATATGCGTTCGCTTGCAACACGTCAGAGTAATCTCGCACTTTCGAAACACGTGCAGGAAGCTGTTGATGTTTTGAAGGCTGCTGATTTCGATCTCATCATTCTCGAAACCTCGGGTATCGGACAAAGCGATACGGAAATTATCGAGCACAGCAGCATGAGTTTGTACGTGATGACTCCGGAATACGGAGCAGCAACGCAACTCGAGAAAATCGACATGCTCGATTTCGCTGATGTAATTGCATTGAACAAATTCGACAAGCGCGGTGCACTCGATGCATTGCGTGATGTCCGCAAACAATACAAGCGCAATCATCAACTCTGGGAAACAGCTGACGACGATTTACCGGTGATGGGAACGATTGCTTCTCAGTTTAACGATCCCGGAATGAATCAGTTGTACATCCGTGTGATTGACACGATGAACAAGAAAGCAGGAACGGATTTGAAATCTTCTTTCCAGATTTCCGAGGAGATGTCGGAGAAGATTTATATCATTCCACCGGCACGCACACGTTATCTCGCGGAAATCACGGAGAATAATCGCGCGTACGACAAACGCATAAAAGAGCAGGCAACAATTGCGCAGAAACTCTATGCGTTGCGCAGTTCCATTGAAACGTTGAAGTCGGGTAAGACCAAGCTGAACGAAGAAGTGATCAAGGAACTTGAAGCAACGTTCGATCGCCTGAAGCTCGATATGGATCTTCGCAACATGCGTATGATCGAAGAGTTTCCGGAGAAAGCACAGCAGTACAAGAATGAATTTTATCTCTTCAAGGTCCGCGACAAGGAATTGAAGATCAAAACGCATTACGAATCGCTTTCACATACGCAGGTTCCGAAAGTTTCCACTCCGAAGTACGAAGCATGGGGCGATCTGCTCAATTGGCTTGGGCAGGAAAATCTTCCGGGAGAATTTCCCTATGCAGCAGGAATTTACCCGTTCAAGCGTGAAGGAGAAGATCCAACGCGTATGTTCGCAGGAGAAGGTGGACCTGAGCGTACGAACAAACGTTTTCATTACGTGTCGTTAGGCATGGATGCGAAACGATTGTCAACTGCATTTGATTCAGTAACACTTTACGGTCGTGATCCCGATGTACGTCCCGATATTTTTGGAAAGATCGGCAACTCCGGTGTTTCGATTTGCTGTCTCGACGATGCAAAGAAATTGTATTCCGGTTTTGATCTCGCAAATCCGAAGACTTCAGTTTCCATGACGATTAACGGACCTGCTCCGACTATTGCGGCTTTCTTTATGAACGCAGCGATTGATCAGCAGTGTGAGCGTTACATCAAGGAACACAAACTTGAAGCGGAAGTAGAGAAGAAGCTTCACGAATTGTGGGAAGCAAAAGGAACGAAGCGTCCGAAATATCAAGGCGATCTTCCTGCAGGAAATGATGGACTCGGTTTAATGTTGCTCGGTATTACCGGCGACCAGGTTCTTCCGAAGGACGTTTACGAAAAAATAAAAACCTACACGCTTACTCAGGTTCGCGGAACAGTTCAGGCTGATATTCTCAAGGAAGATCAGGCGCAGAACACTTGTATCTTCTCTACGGAATTTTCACTGCGTCTCATGGGCGACGTGCAGCAATATTTCATTGACAAGAAAGTTCGCAACTTCTATTCGGTTTCGATTTCAGGTTACCACATTGCGGAAGCAGGAGCGAATCCGATAACGCAACTTGCACTTACACTTTCTAACGGTTTTACATTCGTTGAGTATTACTTGTCGCGCGGAATGAACATCGATGATTTCGCACCGAATCTTTCTTTCTTCTTCTCGAACGGAATGGATCCGGAGTATTCTGTACTCGGTCGCGTTGCGCGTAAGATCTGGGCGAAGGCGATGAAGTTCAAGTACAACGGCAACGAGCGTTCGCAGATGTTGAAGTATCACATTCAGACGTCTGGTCGTTCGCTGCACGCACAGGAAATAGATTTCAACGACATCCGCACAACGCTTCAGGCGCTGTATGCGATTTACGATAATTGTAATTCACTGCACACAAACGCGTACGACGAAGCGATCACAACGCCGACAGAGGAAAGTGTTCGTCGCGCAATGGCGATTCAATTGATCATCAATCGCGAACTTGGATTGGCGAAGAATGAAAATCCTTTGCAAGGTTCTTTCGTGATTGAAGACTTGACCGACCTTGTGGAAGAAGCTGTCCTCAGTGAGTTTGACAAGATCAGCGAACGTGGTGGAGTACTTGGTGCAATGGAAACAATGTACCAGCGTGGAAAAATTCAGGAAGAATCGCTGTACTACGAAACGTTGAAACACACCGGTGAATATCCGCTGATTGGGGTGAATACATTCCTGTCGTCGAAAGGTTCACCGACTGTTCGTCCGAAAGAAGTTATTCGTGCAACGAACGAAGAAAAAGATTATCAGATTGAAATGCTGAAGAATCTTTATA
>CAYUTR010000159.1:0-10809 GCA_964447465.1 uncultured Chryseobacterium sp. | reverse complement strand
ATACTAAGCGAACTGGTCGTTGTTCTCAGACGTCACAAAATTAAACAAACGTTTGTTATGCGCATCTCCCAACTCTCCCCAAATTTTCCCATCTTCCCTCTTTAATTCTCCGACCCGAGAATCTGCACACCATGAACCGCCGTCTCTCCCTTTTACTTTTCTTACCACTCCTTTCCTCCTGCTGGCTTCTGCCCGAAGAAAACATAGAAGAAGAAGAAACTTCCGACACAAGATACTACGCAGAACAGAACGCCGATAAAAACGTAGAATTTCAAAACGGGGAATCGCATGTGAAAATTCAGGCGCGCTTTGACAGCCTGGCGCAATTTTTCACGACAGATACCACACTGCTGAAGGAAAATATTTTTATTCATAAGAACTGGAACGGACTCTGTATCCGTCATGAAAATTCTTTAGCGATTGCGGTCACTTCCAACGGTCCGGTGATTTTTTCCTGCCTGCCGTATTATACGCATCGCTTACAGCCCGACTCTCTCGTGGCTATATCCGGTAATGACCGCTACACTTGTAAACAGGCCACCCCGCTCCAGTTTTTCCGTAACCGCGAGAACTTCTACATCTACTACTTCCGGGAAGACGAGACTTTTGCATTCCTCAACGGAATCCGCACGCATCAAAACGATAGCATCACCGTGATCGGATATAACGCCGGAATAACGAGCTATACTTATGAATTAAATGATCGCGACAAAGAAGCAATCAGCACAGCTGTTGGTCTCTGCGAGAATTACCTGTACGTCTATCAATAATTTTCTGTTTCATCGGTACCATTGTTCTACATTTATATCAATGAAATCCCTCCTCTCTTTCCTCTTTCTTTCATTTGCCTTTTCCCTCTTCTCCCAAACTCCCGATGCTCCTCCAACGAGTGCCTATCCTCCACAGGAGGGCGATACCGCGGTGACTGTCATAACAGGCGGTACACCGGAACCCGACACTACTGTCTACCGTTTCGCCGAAACCATGGCGCAGTTTCCGGGTGGTGAAGAAGCATTCAAAAAATATCTCACCGACAGTCTGCGTCATCCGAAAACTGAAAGGCTGGCACCTGAAGTAGCTAAATTCTATGTGCACTTCATTGTGGAAAAAGATGGTTCCATTACGTATGTCTTTGTAGCAAAAGGTGAACACGGCTATCCGGAACTCTACGCAGAAGCAATACGTGTGATTGCAGCAATGCCCAAATGGTCGCCCGGTATTATTAATGGCAAGCCAGTAAGAGTTGAGTTTTTTGTGCCGGTTCGGTTTATAACAGAATAGTTTTCCTCTCTTGCTCCTTTCTTTCACCGCGGGATAAACCCGCGCGGCTCAAGAAATTCGTGAATCACGTTGCATAATTCAAGCAAACAAGTCTCTCTTGAAATCTGGTTTATCACAATGACTTCTTCAGCCGCGCGGGTTTATCCCGCGGTTGAAGAAGAGGAAAGGGTTCCCGCAGCGATCAAAAGTTGACGTCAACTTTGTCCGTAAAATAAGCAGTCATCGCCCAACACCTCAATGACACAGTCGAAGTGCACACTTACTTCGACGATCGCGAATACGTATCGTACGTCCTGTCCTGCGCAGCCTAAAAAGTAATTTACGATTGCATTTAGATTGTCCGGATAGTGTCCAGCCTCACTACATTTTCCCCACTGCGATTCTCGTGTAGAATAAAATCTCATTGGGGAATCATGCATGTTTTTCAATTTTTTTCGCCGACATTCGCCACGCTGATTACAACATTATCTCATTTCTTACATCACTACTGAGCGCTCGCTCCGCTTCGATAAATTTGTAATTGAGAATTAACGCTGAACAATTCTAATACAACTTCGCATGAATGTAGCTAACCGTGTTGCCCTGAAAAGTAAAGTGAGCGCCGAGCCTAAAAGGCTGATCAAACCGGTTGATGTTCCTTTCTCTCTCACCGGAATTATTGCCGTACTCGCTTGTCCTGTGTTGCTGTGTACCGATATTCTTACATCGGGCTACACGTTTCTTGGTGTGATCTACATTATCATGCTTGTGCTGCTCGGCAATGAACGTCGCACGTTGATTGCGCTCTTTACCGCAGTTGCTGCGATCATGTTGGTGATTGATCTCCGCATCATTTACAATCAACCTGGTGCCGAACTCGCAGTGATGGATAAAGTTCTTTCCATGATTGCATTGCCTGCGCTCGGGTATGCGTTGATTCGTCAGCGCGTTGCGCAAAAGAAGATTCACAAGCCCAAGCGTATCTGTAACATGCTGGTCATTCCTCCGATGACAGAACGCATTGCGTTCAACGGTGAGACAAAATCTATGTTTCGTCACATCAGCAAGTCGGTTGGACCGATGGATGAATACACGAGAGAGCTGATTTGGTTTGTGTATATGAAGAGTCCGAAGAATTAGGGATGAGGAACGGGGAATGAGACCCTATCTGCAATGTCCTCTTTTTCGCCGCGGGATAAACCCGCGCGGCTCAAGAAATTTCTGAATCACGTTTTATAATTCAATCAACCCTTTCTTAAAATCTGGTTTATCACAACAACTTCTTCAGCCGCGCGGGTTCATCCCGCGGTTGAAGAAAGCACAAGTGGTTGCTCATGGTGAAGTCAAAAAACTCATAAACAATTAGCGGATGAAATAATATTGCCGTAAGTTAGTTGCATTGCACTAGTGAGAGTTTCGTTTCCCGTTTTCAATTCGGGGGACAGCGTCCCCCGAATTGAATCACTTCATTCATACTTCCCATCGATATACGATCTGAATCCAATACGCAAAGATGCGCCGGAAAAATCCATAACTCCAGCTGCAGACTTGCCTTACATTCAACTTTGGGCTACGTAATTCATGTGATAACAGGTTAGACTTTTGCATCGTGGAGACCACTGCACGCTTTTGTCTGCCGTAATTTCTTTCGCCGCGGGATAAACCCGCGTGGCTCAAGAAACTCCTGAATCACGTTGCAACGTAATGATTCAGTGCAAACGTATTTATCACGATGGAGATGTTGCATGGAATATTGCGGAAGCCATTGCGTCGCGTAAATCAGAAAAGATTTTTGTTCGCTCGCGTGATGAAAATGATTTTGTTTCGAAGTACGAGCTTTCTCAGCGCGACAAAGAAGCGATTGCCGATTGTGTGCCCCTCGACTCCGCTCGGGATGACAGTTGGCGAAAACGATGCAGCTGTTTAACACGCAGTAAGCTGGCTAAATCACCAAATATCAAATGACAATCGCCAGATGTCAACCCACTAACGATTAACGCCAGCAATACATTGTAACTTGCACGCACACATGCGCCTGTTTCTCTTAATCATCAGTATTTGTCTGTCGTCCCTGCTGGATGCGCAATCTGTTTACGGTACACTCACCGATAGTACAACAGGTTCTCCAATTCCATTCGCGAATGTTCTGATAAAAGGAACGCTCATCGGAAAGCAGACAGCTGAAAACGGGAGCTTCGTCATTCAGCCGCAGGATTTTCCGGTTACGCTCGTGTTCACATGTATGGGCTATCGCACATGTGAGGTTATTGTATCTCAAGCCAACAAAGCGTTGTCAATTTCCTTGTCGCCATCAGCACAAATGCTTAACGAAATTGTCATCAGTTCTTCTCCTCTGGAGTGCATCCAGAAAGATCTTTCGCTCATGGCGACCGACTTCGAATTCTGCGATAACTATTTACTCGTGTTAGCTTATCAGGACTTTAACAGTCCCGCGCGATTGATGCTCCTCGATGAGTTTGGATCAAATGTGCACACGATGTATGTGAGCGCAAAAATGGAAAGTCTCTACCGCGATTGCTTCGGGCGCGTACATGCGTCGTCAAAGGATTCAAGCTGGCAGGTTTATTTTGACTACGAAAAACTTCAGTTGATTTCCCCTGTGGCCAAAGAAACGATGGAGACGACCTTTCAGGGAATTGATCTCTTCTTCGCGGGAACTCTTTTCACGCGGATGTACACGTACCACAACCAGCATTGCGATTTTCTTGCTGCGTGGAAAGGCAACAATATGATCATTCATTCTTCGTCCGATAAAGAAGGAGTCACCCGCGTCCAGACAAATTACGACCTGAGTTACTTTCTGCGCATGCGTCGTCGCGGACAAGGTTACCTATACTCCACCGACTACCTCCAGAACAATTTGCTGACGCTGCAGGCACAGGTGCGACTCTCCTCAGCCGATGCAGCTTCTATGTCTCCTGTCAAAGCACAAGTGGTTCAGCACAACTTATCCGTCTGGATTTTCGATTTCACCAATAACATGGCGACACGTTTCAATGAACGAATGCTCAAAACAGATTCTGTTGCCATCAGTTTTCATCACAATCCTGGTTGGACTGGAGAACTGTTGCGTGATGAAAGTACCGATGATCTTTACACAACTATCGAGCGCAACGGCCAACTAAAAATCTGCCGGCTCCATGACCGCACATTCGACATTGAACAGGAATGGATCATTGAGAACAAACCGTTTCCTGTGAATGTGCGAATCAGAAACAGTGTTGTATATTTTCTTTGGATCGACCGCACGGAAGTTGGGTCGAACAGGATGCTTTACCGGTTTCGCTTGTAGAAATGCCCTTGCGGTAAACTTTTCCAAAGTTGGCGAAGGGTCTGAAGTACATCACGTTCACAAATTGTTCAATCAGCCTCCTCGCAAACTTTGGAAAAGTTACCGCACTTCCCACTCATACGACGACCAACACATATCAGCACTCTCCACAAAAAACCAACGATGCGATTTTCCATCGGTTGTATTCACAGTGAGTTTTAGTTCTTCGTAACCACTACTGCCTGCATCAGCCATCGTTCCCGCCTTCGCAACTTCTGTTGTTGTAACATTCAGTGCCAGCCGTTCCAGCGCAAATTCTTCTGCATACACATCCAGGCGTTTGTTGAAAGGATAAGCAATTGCTGCGTCAAATGCTTCGTAATCGCAATCGAGGTGACTGTCGAGTAGGCTTCGGTACATTAATCCATGACCTTCATTGCGACAACAGAGCTTCGCGAAATAGTATCCTGATGCATCCTCCTGCTCCGCTTCAATTGTCCACAAACAACCAAGTGAATCGGTACCGAGATAAATCAATAACCCGTGTCCAACCTGATCATTGAGCCATTCGCGAAAACACTTCTTTGCAAAGACGGCTACATTCTTTTCCTCCGGAGGACGAACCATAATAGTCGCACAAGCAGTGTATATGTAATCGTCGATACAGATGTGATGGATGCAGGAACTAAATCCTGCAAGCGAATCATACATGCTAACAACGACTTCGGTTGAATCGTGCAACTGAATAATTGACGCACTGTCCGTTTTCAAATTTCCTGCTGCAGGATCACGTTGCGCGTTATTGTTTTCCTTCACACAGGATGCAAGTAAAAACAACAGCACAAGAGAAGTATAATAGCGTTTCATCATAAAGTAACACAACTCATAACAAGTTACAGAATCAGTTATCTTCCGTTGTCCTCATTTCACAAATGGTGAGAAACGATATACTGCTGAGCACTTTTCAACGTTAAGAGGTATGCTACGCTACATGATTCTCCTGTGCATGATCGTCCTCGTATCATGCAACGAATCCACTCCTGAACAAAATTTTTCGGTCGCTGACAGCACACAGCTATACGGCAAACTCGACAGTATTCTTCACTGGCCCTATCAACTTGATCACATCGGAAAAACTGAAATGTCGGAACTCGATACAGCTCATCAGCACACCAGTCAATACAGTTACTACATTGATAATGACACCATCGTTCTTTCGCAGTTCGTGCACTATTACTCGTACTACTTCTGGTCGGGTGAAGAAATGTATTACCTGCTTCAGCTGCGAATTCCGCTTGAATGCGCAAGCAGAGGATATACGATGGAGATTGGGCCGCCGGATGAATTGTATATGTGCAAATTCCGTTCATCAATGTGGCATTCGGCTTTCGGTGGAGATATTGCGCAATCCATAACCGGTACAATTTCCCTCCTTGCATTAGACGACAGCTCCATGATTTTTCGTCAGAACATCAGAGTCATTGCTACGGATAGCAGCGTATTTCCAAATGTCTATCGTTATTGCGGAATGGAAACTGCATTGTATTGGCGAGATGCAATAAGCGAACATCCTCCGATTCCATATTTGAGGCGAAGAGTTGTGCGCTAACTTTTCCAAAGTTGGCGAAGATCTCGAAGCAAACTCTTGCCAGCCCGGTTTTGAATCAGAGTAGTCGTAAACTTTGGAAAAGTTGGCGCAGAACACCACTCACTTCCCCGTCATCTTCTTCCACCACGATTTTTTCTCCGGCTCTTGCGATTGTGCAATCACATGCGAGACGCTTGGAACAGAAACCGGTGTTGCAGAATTCATGCGCATCAATGCAAGAATCTGATTACCCGAATCCGACACGCCCAGGAATTCCGACTGGGAATACTGCGGAAGTGCTCTTACTTCATACATTCCGGTGAAGCCGTTGGATGTAGCGTATAATATTCTTGGGAATGATCTGTTGAGGAAATACACATCACCTTTTGCGTTGTGCATCGGGACCGACACCGTACACAGCACCACCATCAACACACCACCGGGAATAAGCAACCGGTAAAGACAATGAAAATTGTTGCCGAAAAAACTTTCAGGCATGTTGCGAAGGCTGTTGTTCCAGTTTGGATTTTCTGCGTGCGGCATTTGCGCACAGAGATAATTCATTGCTTGTACCAAACCTGGGATTTCCTGCGGGTTACCCTTCAGGCGATGCGCCATCTGCCACGCATTTGCGTATGCAACTTCACGCTCATCTTTCTGAGGCGTGTCGGCGAGATGTAACATGAGATACAGCATAACAGCATCTCAAATTTACAACTTTTCCAAAGTTGTCATTAGATTAGGCGATTGTCAGATCGAGTAGTCACGAAAAACTGGTTTGTCAAGATTTTAGACGTACCGAGGTCGACAATCGGTTATCGCAGCACCCATCTCACTCCCATCACGCACCTCGATCTCACTGCTCGCCCATTACGCATCGCAGGTTTCCACTTTGGCATGTGTTTCGTTGCCCGCACGAGCTCCTTATCCATCATAGTTCCGCCGACAAGTGCTTTCGCCAGTTCTACATCGCTGATCGTTCCGTCCGGATTCACAATGAAACGGACGTAGTTCGTTCCCTGCACTCCCATTTCCCGTTCCATTTCCGGATAACGAAGATTGTTGTGCAACCATTTCACCCTTTCTGCTTCACCACCGGTAAATTCCGGAGAGATTGTATGCTCTGGCAAGATCTGCAGTTCGTCCACATACACAGATTTATCCTTTGCGCTTCCTCGCGGACCGGGATACGGACTTTCAATAGTTACAGTTGGAAATTGAAATTCGAACTCAGCAATCGCACATAAATCATCCGGCACATATTTTTCCGTCTGCATATCATAGCCTGCTGAACCAAAAGCCACACGTCTACCCTTGTCGTCATAAACAACTTCATCGCTTCCTGCTTCACCTAACATCGCAGTTGTGCTGTACACCAATATTCCTGATTCATTCCAGATATTGACTCTGCCATCGAACCGACCGTACAAGTAACCGGCAGTCATTTTTCTTTTTCCGTTCTCATACCAGCTTTCGAATTTTCCGGATAGATCGCCTCCTTCCGTTTGTCCCTTCTCCTTTAGCTTTCCATTGGGATACAACTCCGTATATCGATACAAGTCCCTTTCTTCATCAATCATCTTTCCTGAATAGATCACAATTCCATTGCTGTCTGATCTCTTGTCGCTCATCAAAGTTCCGTTGTCGTAACTTCTCACTTCACGTCGCGCACCACTCACAGTATCGTATATAATTTCATCGCCATCCTTTTGTCCCCATGCAAATACCCGCTCCTCTTTCAGGTTCCCTGTCTGTGTGTATATATGCTGTGGTCCATCCAGGTGACCATCCGACAACGTTTCTTCATAAGTAAGAACACCATTGGTAAACCGCTGCTGGACACCGGAGTGGTTGCCATCCTTATAATTTTCAATGCGCACTAATTTTCCCAATGCATATTGCTCCGTTGTTCCATTACGTTTGCCATCCTTCCAGGTTGAAACAGTCCATGGAAGTGTATCCACCGGATTCTTTATTTCATACAGGTACTGATGCTCATACCATACGCCTTCACGTCCGCGTGCAGAAGTTTCTCCTCGACGATACAATGTTCCGGTCTTCGAATAGTTCCACTGGTAAAACCTGTCTGGAGTTATGTAGTTGAACTTATCCGTGATCATTCCGTCATGACCATACACAACCTGCAAACCATGTTTGTTGCCAAGCGTATCGTAAGTTCTGATGCATGAAATTTTTCCTCCGCTGTACGATCTCCATTCACCGGAATATCTGCCATGATAATATCCGCCCACCGAGGTTGTGTCGCCCCATTCACTAAGCTCAACGAAGAGACCATGTGGTTCACCGTTCACGTAAGTGGCTACACGGATTTTTGTCCACTGATAATTTTTGTTTCCTGGAGCCAGTACAAGATTCCACGTAGTAAGTGTATCGCCATTTTGTTCAATTTTTGTCCCTTCCTGTATCTGCTCCTGAACTGCTTTATGACGTTTGCGTTTTTTCTTTTGTGCAGGTACTCCTGAAGTAACATTAACAGGATTCACACCTTGCGAAAACGCAAAACACGAAATCAGCAATAACAGAACAGCAAAACGAATTTTCATTGAATAACCGACAGTTTCATTGAGGACGCAATTTCTGTTAATTTCCACAAAGCCCCATATAAACGTTGTTCGCTTACGAAAATTGTCAATAGCACCATCAGAATCTGCCAGTACAGCAGTTTTCGTTTTTTCACTCCCGTCTACGATCTCCCGACTCCGATCTTTTTAGTATCTTTTCCTATGAGAAAACTGTTTGCCCTCATTTCACTTTCCTTCGCATTGTTCTCCTGCGGTAATCCCGCCACCGAAGGAGAGCTTGCCGACAGCACACGCCTTGCAGATTCATTCTCGGCTGCATACGATCGAACCGACATCAATCATTGCTGCTGTTTTCAGAACGAGAAAGAATTCGACACATTCTTTCCTTCAGCGTGCGGAAATTTTTCCCGCATTGATGAGCGGACTACCAATTTGTATTGCCTTACCGACACACTTCTCCGTACGTATGCAGTGCAGGCATACGCCGACGGGAATGATCACAACGTTGTAGTGTATATCAACGACTACTGCAACACACCCGACGCGTTGGATGGCGACTACATATTATCGCACGAGATCAAAAAGAATGTTCCCGAGTTCAATGAATTCGACGGAGGATCATATTATGGCTTCACCTGTTACGACAAAAACAAACAGGAAGCCTACCTGATTGTTGTAGTCGATAAGCGATTCACCGTAGAAATTCTCGACCAGGTCTGTGAAAACACCAAAAATGTACTGGCAATTTACAAGGCTCTTCCACTTACGGAATTGTCTGAATTCGGTAAGTAATCCTTCGGAAGCTGAATTTTCTGCCTTTTGACTAGACCATTCACCTATTTACGCTTAAGGTTCCCCTAACAATTTCTTAACTTCACGACTGCTCTCACATCAATAAAAAGTGTGACCGTCATTGCGAGCTTGCGAAGCAATCCCACCGGGCGGTTACACAACATAGAATACACCTCATGCGGTCATCCGAAACACTTTTTATGAGAACACTGCTTCTTGGAACACTAATGGCCAGTGGAATTGCAAGTTCTGCGCAAACCTTCACTGCAACTCCGAATGCGCCCATCAACGATTACGCAACTACGGATTACAATCTCGTAGTAAGCGGACTTTCTCCTGCGGCAATCGACACTTCCATTCACGGCTTGGAATCGGTTTGCATCAATCTTACGCACACGTGGGACAGCGATCTGAATATTTACATCATCGCACCTGACGGAACGAGTGGAATGCTGTCGCTAGGCAATGGCGGATCAGATGACGATTACACGAATACCTGTTTCGATCCTACAGCTGGAACGCCAATCTCACAAGGCACCGCTCCGTTCACCGGGACATTCAAGCCGCAGGGACAAATGGGAATGGTGAACAACGGGCAAAACGGAAATGGTACGTGGAAGCTTCGCGTTGTTGACACCTATCCTGCTGATGCGGGAACTGTGATTTCATTCAGCATTACATTCGGAAATAATCCGGCAACGTATTATCCATTCGTGAGTTCGAATCTTCCGATTGTTGTAATCAACACCGGAGCGAACACGATCCAGGATGAACCGAAAACCATGGCGGACATGGGAATCATCTTCAATGGTTTCGCTGTGCGGAATTACATGACGGATTCTTTCAACAGTTACAACGGAAAAATCGGAATTGAATACCGCGGTTCATCTTCGGGTGGAATGCCCAAGAAATCATACGGCTTTGAAACATGGGATGTGAATGGAAATTCAATTGACTCTTCCTTGCTTGGAATGCCGAAGGAAAGTGATTGGATTCTTTCTGCGAGTTACAGCGATAAATCGTTGCTGAATAATTTTCTGACGTATGATCTTGCACGCACGATTGGTTGGTACGCACCGCGTTGTCAGCATGTAGAGCTTGTGGTGAACGGAGAATACCAGGGCGTGTATGTGCTCATGGAAAAAATCAAGCGCGACAACGATCGTGTGGATATTGCAAAGATGCTGCCAACCGATATTGCGGGTGATGAACTCACCGGCGGATATATCGTCAAGATTGATAAAAGCACCGGTAATGGAGGAGGCGGATGGGCATCGAACTTTGCTCCCGATACCGCTGTAAACGGACAAACCATTTTCTATCAATTCGAATAT
>CAYUTR010000158.1:0-10972 GCA_964447465.1 uncultured Chryseobacterium sp. | reverse complement strand
CTAAACGTAAACTCGTTGAATTCAGATCTTTTGAAGAAGCGAAAAACGTAGGTGACGTACTTACACTTGAAATGTTTAACGAAGGAGACATTATCGACGTTAGCGCGGTCTCTAAAGGAAAAGGTTTCCAGGGTGTAATGAAGCGTCACGGATTCGGTGGAGTAGGTGGTGCAACTCACGGTCAGCACGATCGTTTGCGCGCTCCTGGTTCATTGGGTAACTCTTCATTCGCAGCACGTGTTGTAAAAGGCATGCGCATGGCTGGTCGTACCGGCGGCGATAACAAGAAGAGCCTTAATCTTCAGGTAATAAAAGTGCTTCCTGAGAAAAACCTTCTCGTAGTGAAAGGGTCTATCGCAGGAGCTAAAGGTTCATACGTTGTAATCACGAAGTAACATGGAACTCGCAGTACATAACATAGACGGAAAAGCAACATCTAAAAAGGTGAAGCTGAGCGATGACGTGTTCTCGATTGAGCCCAACGATCACGCAATTTATCTTGACGTTAAGCAGTATCTCGCTGCTCAGCGCCAGGGAACGCATAAATCAAAAGAGCGTGCAGAAATTGCACGTACCACCAAAAAACTGAAGCGCCAGAAGGGTACAGGCGGAGCTCGTGCAGGTAGCATGAAATCTCCTTTGTTCCGTGGTGGTGGCCGTGTATTTGGTCCTCGTCCGCACGATTACATTATCGCTGTGAACAAGAAAGTGAAAGCACTCGCGCGTAAGTCTGCATTGACTTACAAGGCAAAAGAGAACTGCATTATTGTTCTTGAAGACCTCAATTTCGACGAACCAAAAACTTCGAAGTACGCTGATATGCTGAACGCATTGAAAGTTGCCGACAAGAAGACTTTGCTCGTTGTTGCTGAACTCAACAAGAACGTGTACCTCTCTTCACGCAACATGACTTCTGCGAAAGTGGTAGTTGCATCAGAATTGACTACGTATGATATTCTGAATGCATCAAGCCTGCTTCTGCTCGAAGGCTCAGTAGCTAAAATTGAAACACTGCTTAAGAACTAGAACCATGAGCGTACTTATAAAGCCAATCATCACTGAGAAAATGTCTCAGCAGGCCGAGAAAGCGAACCGTTTTGGATTCGTAGTTGATGCAAACTCAAATAAGCTGCAGATTAAGAATGCAGTTGAAAAAATGTATGGTGTGAGCGTGTTGAACGTAAACACAATGAATTATGCCGGAAAGCTACGCTCACGTTATACCCGCGCGGGTATGCAGGTGGGTGTGCACAACCGTCACAAAAAAGCAGTAGTGACCCTGAAAGCAGGTGAAACTATTGACTTCTACAGCAATCTCTGATAAATAAGAAACCTATAGAGAGCTATGGCACTTAGAAAATTCCGTCCGTTAACACCAGCAATGCGTCACCGCACCCTGGTTACTGCCGAGGACATCACTACATCGACTCCTGAGAAGAGTCTGCTTTCACCATCTCCAAAGACTGGTGGACGTAACAACTCAGGAAAAATGACCATGCGCTACATCGGCGGTGGACACAAACAGATGTATCGTCTTGTTGATTTCAAACGCGACAAGCACGACGTTCCTGCAACAGTTAAAACTATCGAGTACGATCCGAATCGTACTGCACGTATCGCACTGCTTGTTTATGCAGACGGTGAGAAACGTTACATCATTGCTCCTGCCGGCCTTAAAGTTGGACAGAAGCTGATGTCTGGTAAAAAAGCAACTCCTGAAGTAGGAAACACTTTGTTCCTTTCAGAAATTCCGCTTGGTACCATTATTCATAACATCGAATTGCGTCCCGGTCAGGGAGCGAAGATGGCGCGCAGCGCAGGTTCTTACGCTCAGCTGAGTGCACGTGAAGGAAAGTTTGCTGTGCTTCGTTTGCCTTCTGGCGAAACGCGCATGATACTCGTTACCTGCACTGCAACTATCGGTTCTGTTTCGAATGCAGATCACAATCTGCAGAGCGACGGAAAAGCTGGTCGTAACCGTTGGTATGGTCGTCGTCCTCGTACTCGTCCTGTAGCAATGAACCCTGTCGATCACCCTATGGGTGGTGGTGAAGGTCGCGCTTCAGGTGGTCACCCACGCTCACGCAAAGGCACCAAGTCGAAAGGACTCAAAACTCGCTTCAAAGCAAAGGCATCGAATAAGTACATTCTCGAACGCCGCAAGAAATAAATATTACTAAGCCGATAACAGAACAATAATGGCACGTTCACTCAAAAAAGGACCTTTTGTCGATCCAAAACTGGATAAGAAAGTTGTTAATATGAACAGCTCGAACAAAAAGGTAGCAATCAAAACCTGGTCACGACGTTCGATGATCTCTCCTGAGTTCGTAGGACATACGTTCGCTGTACATAACGGAAACAAATTTGTTCCTGTGTATGTTACAGAAAACATGGTGGGTCACCGCCTTGGCGAATTTGCCCCAACACGCACTTTCCGCGGACACTCTGGTAACAAGGACAAAGCTGCCGGAGCTAAATAATTTATAACAGGAAAAGACAACAGAGATGGCACGCAGAAAAGAACTCGCAGCGAACGAACGCAAAGAGGCAATGAAGACCACTTACATTGCTAGCTTACGCAACGTTCCTACTTCACCACGCAAGATGCGCCTTGTGGCAGACATCGTTCGTGGAAAAGAAGTTTTCCAGGCATTGAACATTCTTCGCTTTACCAATAAAGAAGCAGCAGGACGTTTGGAGAAGCTCCTCCGTTCAGCAATTGCTAATTACGAGAAGAAGTCAGGTAATGTAGCGCAAGCTGATAACCTGTTCATCAAAACCGTAATGGTAGATGGTGCAACTCAGCTGAAGCGAATCTCAGCTGCTCCGCAAGGACGTGCACACCGTATTCGTAAACGTTCTAACCACGTTACGATGATACTCGGAGAACTTACTAACGATCCAAACAACTAAGAAATAGCATGGGACAGAAAGCAAATCCAATCGGGCAGAGACTTGGTATCATCCGCGGATGGGAATCCAACTGGTACGGTGGGCGTAATTACGCTGACAAACTGGCTGAGGATGAAAAGATCCGCAACTACCTGAAAGCCCGTCTTTCGAAAGGCAGCATTTCTAAGATTGTTATTGAGCGCACAATGAAGCTCATTACAGTTACCATCCACACTGCACGTCCGGGAATCATCATCGGAAAAGGCGGTAAGGAAGTTGACAAGCTGAAAGAAGAAATCAAGAAGCTGACGAAGAAAGAAGTTCAGATCAACATTTTCGAGATTAAGCGTCCTGAGTTGGATGCACGTCTTGTTGCTGATTCAATCGCTCGCCAGATCGAAGGTCGTATCTCTTTCCGTCGTGCAATCAAAATGTCTATCGCATCAACCATGCGTATGGGCGCTGAAGGCATCAAAGTAAAATGTTCAGGTCGTTTGGCAGGTGCGGAGATCGCGCGTGTTGAAGGCTACATGGAGGGACGCGTTCCCCTGCACACATTACGTGCGGATATCGATTATGCTTTGGCAGAAGCACACACATCTTTCGGCCGCATCGGCGTGAAAGTTTGGATCTGCAAAGGCGAACTTTATGGTAAGCGTGATCTTTCTCCGAATGCACAATCTGCACAGCGTGAGAAGCAGCAGCAGCCACAAGGTGGTGACCGTCGCGGTGGAAACCGTCCACGTCGCGGAGGAAATAACGACCGTAAACAAGGGTAAACAGTAACTAAGCAATTAACATTGCTTTAACGATATAGTAGAATGTTACAGCCGAAAAGATCAAAATTCAGAAAGACCCACAAGATGAAAATCCGTGGGAAAGCAACACGCGGTGCAACTATCGCGTTCGGTTCTTTCGCCATTAAAGCTGAGCAGGAATGCTGGCTTACTGCAAAGCAGATTGAAGCCGCCCGTGTTGCAATGACACGTTACCTGAAGCGCGAAGGCCAGGTTTGGATTCGCGTGTTCCCTGATAAACCGATTACGCGTAAGCCTGCAGAGGTTCGTATGGGTAAGGGTAAAGGAGCTCCTGAATATTGGGTGGCTGTTGTGAAACAAGGTGCTGTGCTTTTCGAAGCTGATGGCATTCCGATGGCAACTGCAAAAGAGGCACTTCGTCTTGGCGCGCAGAAACTGCCGGTAACAACCAAGTTCATTGTTCGTAACGATTACGCAGCAGATAACGCATAATTTTTAAAGAGAAAAAATCATCGCAATGAAACAGAGCGAAATCGCCGGATTGTCGGACACAGAGCTGAAAGATCGTTTGACTGAAGAGAAATCTCAGTTGACAAAGCTTTCATTGAATCACTCGGTATCCCCGATTGAGAATCCATTGAAGATCCGCAACTCACGTCGCGCAATTGCACGTATTCTCACAGAGATGGGAAGCCGTAAACGTAAATCGGCATAAGCACCAGCAACATGGAAAATACAATCGAACGCACCAACCGTAAAGAGAAAACGGGTATCGTTATCAGCAACAAGATGGCTAAGTCCATCGTGGTAGCTGTTGAACGTAAAGTAAAACACCCGAAATACGGAAAGTTTGTGAAGAAGACGTCAACGTTCATGGCTCATGATGAAAAGAATGAGTCGAACATCGGCGACACAGTACGAATTATGGAAACACGTCCGCTCAGCAAGAACAAGTGCTGGAGACTGATTGCCGTAGTTGAGCGTGCTAAGTAATTAGAATACGAACCGAATTTAGAATAGATAGCAATGATCCAACAGGAATCCAGGCTGAATGTAGCCGACAATAGTGGAGCGAAAGAAGTACTCTGTATCCGCGTACTTGGTGGTACGGCGAAGCGTTATGCACACATCGGCGACAAAATCGTTGTAACTGTGAAGCATGCACTTCCTTCAGGAAACACGAAGAAAGGAACAGTGTCGAAAGCTGTAGTAGTTCGCACACGTAAAGAAACGCGTCGTCCTGATGGTTCTTATATCCGATTCGACGACAACGCATGTGTGTTGCTGAATGCACAGGATGAATTGCGCGGTACGCGTATTTTCGGACCGGTTGCACGTGAGTTGCGCGACTCGAGTTATTCAAAGATTATATCACTCGCACCAGAGGTGCTTTAATAAATAGGCCAAATGGCAAAGTTGAAAATCAAAAAAGGCGATACCGTTGTGGTGATTGCGGGCGAACACAAAAGCCGCGATACACAGTACAAGGTGCTTGCTGTAAACAGGGCTAGCAGTCGTATTTCCCTCGAGGGAATCACTGTGAAGAAGTCCAGCAAACCTACATCTGCTCACCCACAGGGTGGTATCATTGATGTACCGGCTTACGTTCACATTTCAAATGTGATGTTGGTTGATGGCACAGGCGCTGCAACGCGCGTTGGCCGTGAGCGCAACGAAAAATCAGGAAAGCTCGAGAGAGTTAACGCTAAATCACGGGAGGTAATTAAATAATGGCTACCACGAAGTATTCCCCACGACTTAAAGCAATGTACCGCGAGGCTGTAGTGCCTGCGTTGCAGAAGAAGTTCAACTATTCGAGCCCTATGCAGGTGCCGAAACTGGAGAAGATTTGTCTGAACCAGGGTGTTGGCGATGCTGTGTCCGACAAGAAACTGGTTGAGAACGCAGTGAAAGAAATGACCACAATCACCGGTCAGAAAGCGAACGCGACATTCTCACGTAAAGATATTTCCAACTTCAAACTCCGTAAAGGAGTGCCGATTGGTGTTAAAATAACACTGCGTGGCGACAGGATGTACGAGTTTCTCGATCGTCTCGTTTCTTCAGCATTGCCGCGAATCCGCGATTTCCGTGGAATTAACGACAAAGGTTTTGACGGAAAAGGAAATTATACCCTTGGAATCACTGAGCAGATCATCTTCCCGGAGATCGATATCGACAAAGTGACCAAGATCATGGGTATGGACATCACTTTTGTGACATCCGCTGATTCTGACGAAGAAGCACAGGCTCTTTTGGCTGAATTTGGAATGCCTTTCAAGAACAAGAATAAATAACTATATTTGCGCCCCTTTTAGGGTAAAGAACATGGCTAAAGAATCAATGAAAGCACGGGAAGTCAAGCGTCAAAAGCTTGTCGACCGTTATGCTGAAAAGCGTGCTCAGCTTAAGAAAGAAGGAAACTGGATGGCTCTGGCTCTTCTTCCACGTAACTCGTCAGCAGTTCGCTTGCGTAATCGCTGCAAACTGACAGGACGTCCACGCGGATACAGTCGCCAATTTGGCCTTTGCCGTAACATGCTTCGCGAACTCGCCCTTAACGGGAAGATTCCTGGAGTAACTAAATCAAGCTGGTAAAACAATTAAACAAAAGACAAATCGCAGATACTGCGTTTGTATAATTATCCTGCGTGCAGGGTAACATATAGACAACAAGATGACAGATACAATCTCTGATTTCCTTACCCGCGTAAGGAACGCCATCAAGGCGAATCACCGTGTAGTGGAAGTTCCTGCTTCCCGCCTTAAGAAAGAGCTCACTAAGATCCTCTTCGAAAAAGGGTATATCCTGAACTACAAATTTGATGACTCTGTGAACACACAGGGAACAATCAAAATCGCTCTCAAGTATCATCCCGTAACGAAGCAGTCTGCAATCCGCGGACTTGTTCGCATTTCTTCACCTGGTCTGCGTAAGTATGCCGGTGTTGAGCGTATGCCACGCGTTATGAACGGACTTGGTGTTGCGATCGTGTCAACTTCGAAAGGTGTAATGACCGACAAAGAAGCACGTAAAGAAAACGTTGGCGGAGAAGTTCTCTGCTACATCTACTAAACCGGAGGAGGAAAAGATATGTCACGTATAGGAAAACTCCCGATTACTCTCCCGAAAGGTGTTGATGTAACTGTGAACAAGAACAACATCACAGTGAAAGGACCGAAGGGCACACTGAACAGAACGATCAACCCTGATATCACTGTTGCGGTTGCTGATGGCGTGGTTACACTTAGCCGTCCAACAGAACAGAAGCGTCACAAAGCCCTTCACGGTCTTTACCGCGCACTGCTCAACAACATGGTTACAGGTGTTTCTACAGGATACAAAACAGAACAGGAACTCGTTGGTGTAGGTTACCGCGCTATTGCAAAAGGTCAGCAGCTCGAACTTACGCTTGGATACTCGCACAACATCATTTTCGAATTGCCGTCTGAAATCAAGGTTACGACAACTGCAGAAAAAGGACAGAATCCGAAAATCATTATGGAGTGCAGCGACAACGAAGTTCTCGGACTTGTTGCAGCGAAAATCCGCTCACTGCGTAAACCTGAACCGTACAAAGGAAAAGGTATCAAGTTCTCTGATGAGATTTTACGTCGTAAAGCTGGTAAATCAGCTGGTAAATAAAAACTAACTCAGCTCGGCAAAACCCGCGCGACAAAAGAAAAATAAAATGGCAATCACAAAAGTAGAACGCAGAAACAGGATCCGGATGCGCATCAAGAAGCGCCTCTCGGGAACTACTGGCAGTCCGCGTCTGAGCGTTTTCCGCAGCAATAAGGAAATCTATGTTCAGATTGTTGATGATACAAAAGGAACAACTTTGCTTGCTGCATCATCGCGCGACAAAGCGCTCGCTGATAAAAAAGTGAACAAAGTTGAACAGGCGAAACTGGTTGGAAGTGCAATCGCTGAGAAAGCAAAAGCTGTTGGCATTACTGCTGTAGTTTTTGATCGCGGCGGTTATCTCTACCACGGTCGCGTGAAAGCACTTGCTGAAGCAGCACGTGAAGCAGGTCTTAAATTTTAATTGAATCTCTGATAAAGAGCACTGATAAAAAGAAAAATGGCTAACGTAAACGTAAAGCGCGTTAAATCCAGCGACATCGAACTTAAAGATAAGTTGGTTGGAGTTCAGCGTGTAACCAAGGTTACCAAAGGTGGCCGCACATTCAGCTTCACTGCAATTGTTGTAGTGGGAAATGAAAAAGGTGTGGTTGGTTATGGTCTTGGAAAAGCAAAAGAAGTTTCTGACGCGATCACAAAAGCAATTGAAGACGCGAAGAAGAACCTGGTGAAGGTTTCTATCGTGAACGGAACTGTTCCGCATCCGCAAACAGGAAAGTTCGGTGGATCACTTGTGTTCCTGAAGCCTGCTTCTCATGGTACAGGTGTAATCGCAGGTGGTGCGATGCGCGCAGTGCTTGAGTCGGTTGGTGTAACAGACGTTCTTGCGAAGAGCAAAGGTTCGTCAAATCCGCACAACGTGGTGAAAGCTACGATGGATGCACTCACGAACATGCGTGATGCGTACACAGTTGCACAGCAGCGCGGAATTACAATGGATAAAGTATTTAACGGTTAATACCATTCGGGATGTCTAAAGTTCGCATTACACAAATCAGAAGCTGCATCGATTACCCGGAGCGCCAGAAACAAACACTGGTTGCGCTTGGAATCAGAAGCCTGCACCGCGCTGTAGAGAAAGAAGCTACTCCGCAGATTCTCGGAATGATCGGCAAGGTAAAACACCTTGTAAAAGTTGAAAGCATTTAATTCAGGGAGAGATAAAACATGAAATTAAGCAACCTCACACCTGCAAAAGGTTCGGTACATAGAGAAGGAAAACGCGTAGGTCGCGGCGAAGGTTCTGGCAAAGGCGGAACAGCAGCTAAAGGACACAAAGGCGCTCAGTCACGTTCGGGTTACAGCCGCAAGCGCGGACACGAAGGTGGACAGATGCCACTTCAGCGTCGTCTTCCGAAATTCGGTTTCACTAACATGAACCGTGTAGAGTACAAAGGCATTAACCTCGATGCGATCCAGCAGCTTGCTGATAAGAAGAAACTTTCTTCGATCGACCTCGAAACACTTCGTGCAAATGGACTCGCTGGTAAAAAAGACCTCGTGAAGATCCTTGGACGCGGAGAACTCAAAACAAAAGTTGACGTGAAGGCTAACGCTTTCTCTGCAACAGCAAAAGCGGCTATTGAAGCTAAAGGCGGAAGCGCCACAACAGTATAGTATGAAGAAGTTCATAGAAACGATAAAGAATATCTTCTCGATTGAGGAGTTACGCCAGCGTATCCTGTATACGCTCGGGTTCCTTCTTATCTATCGTCTGGGATCTTTCATCGTGTTGCCAGGAATTGATCCTGCAGCACTTGAACAGCAATCAGCGTCAGGCACAGAAGGTATCCTTGGACTGATCAACATTTTCGCAGGTGGTGCATTCAGCCGTGCGTCAATTTTCGCGTTGGGTATCATGCCGTACATTTCGGCATCGATCATCCTTCAGCTTTTGACAATGGCGTTGCCGTACTTCCAGCGCATGCAGCGCGAAGGTGAAAGCGGAAGAAAGAAAATCAACCAGTACACGCGTTATCTCACCGTAGGTATTACTGCACTGCAGGCAATCGGTTACCTGTCAACACAGGTTACAGATAAAGCGGGTGTGGTTACAGATCAAAGCAGCTACTGGTACATCCAGTCAATTTTCCTTCTCGTAACCGGAACCATGTTTGTAATGTGGTTGGGTGAGAAGATCACTGACAAAGGAATCGGTAACGGTATCTCATTGATCATCATGATCGGAATTGTAGCTCGTTTACCTTATGCATTCGGAACTGAATTTGCTTCACGTCTCGAATCAGCGGGTGGCGGACTCATCATGTTCCTCGTTGAGCTTGCAGTACTTGGGTTGGTTGTCATCGGATGTATTCTACTCGTTCAAGGTACACGACGCATTCCGATTCACTTCGCGAAACGTATCGTTGGAAACCGTCAGTACGGTGGGCAGCGTAACTACATTCCACTGAAAGTAAACGCTTCAGGTGTAATGCCGATCATCTTTGCTCAGGCAATCGTTATGATTCCTATTCAGCTTGCAGGATTTGCTACGAGCGATGAGTCGGGAGAAGTAAGCTGGTTCGTGCGCGAATTCGGTAACACCTACGGATTGTGGTACAACATGTTTACTGCATTGCTCATTATTGTCTTCACCTATTTCTATACTGCAATCACTGTTAACCCAAACATGATGGCGGAAGAAATGAAACGTAACGAAGGTTACATTCCGGGAATCAAACCGGGTAAGAAGACTGCAGAATATATTGACCAGGTTATGTCTCGTATCACACTTCCGGGAGCAGTAATGCTTGCGTTCGTTGCGATCATGCCTGCAATTGTTATCAAGTTCGGAGTAAGCAACGAGTTTGCGCAGTTCTACGGCGGAACTTCAATCCTCATCCTTGTGGGTGTTGTGTTGGATACGCTGCAACAGATTGAAAGTTATCTTCTCATGCGTCACTACGATGGACTCTTGAAGTCCGGCCGTATCAAAGGACGTACTTCCGTAGGTATGCAGACTAGTGCTGCGCAGTACTAAACGGAAGTATGATTCTGCTGAAGACAAATGAAGAGATTGAGCTCATACGTCAGAGTTCTTTGCTTGTTGGAATGACCCATGCTGCCGTCGCGCGTGAAATACGCGAAGGCATCAGCACACTGGCACTCGATAAGATTGCGGAAGAATTTATCCGCAGTCATGGTGGAGTCCCGGCGTTCAAAGGTTACCGCGGTTTTCCCGGTACACTCTGCGTTTCTGTTAATGCGCAGGTTGTTCACGGAATTCCTGGTAAGTATGAACTGAAATCAGGCGATATTATTTCTATCGACTGTGGTGTGAAAATGAATGGTTACTACGGCGATTCGGCCTATACATTTCCGATTGGAGAAGTAAAACCGGAAGTCCTGCAGTTGCTGAAGGTCACAAAAGAATCGCTTTACCGCGGAATTGAAAAAGCGGTAGCAGGCGGAAGACTTGGTGATATCAGTGCAGCAGTTCAGGAACACGCTGAACACCATGGTTACGGAGTAGTTCGCGAATTGGTTGGACACGGAGTTGGAAAACATCTTCATGAAGAACCTGAAGTTCCGAATTACGGACGGAAAGGGTCGGGTCCAAAACTCGCCGAAGGACTGGTGATCGCAATCGAACCGATGGTAAACATGGGAACGAAGAAGGTGAAACAGGAGAAAGACGGTTGGACCATCACTACAGCCGACGGATTGCCATCTG
>CAYUTR010000157.1:0-10997 GCA_964447465.1 uncultured Chryseobacterium sp. | reverse complement strand
AAAAACTTCCGGTTACCAATAATGCAGTAACGGTAATTTGTCCCGGAATCGTAACGAGAATACTATCCTGCGAAAACGTAGGCATAAAACAAGAAGGAATAAATCCTCCTGTCCAGAGTGCCGTCGGACCGGTTACGAGTGGATCGATCACTACCGGAAATTGTCGTGCGGGATCACGCAACCATTCACTCGGGATATATGATCCAATCACATAGGAGTTATCGTCAACTTCTTTCTCAATGAAATAACCACAACGAATAATCGCATTGGCATTATCAAAGCAAAAAGTTTGGCGTATACAGGCTTCGTATTCTCCTTTTTCATTTCTGATGATGATATCGCCATACCAGATACTATCTTTCATTTCACCTCGTGTGTCATCAAGATAAATAGTGAAGCCTTCGGGCAAAACAATCTCTTCACCTACAAAAGTCTCACTGGCGAACGGCATCGCTTCAGGAATGATGTAACTTGCTTTTACACCATTCTCCCTTATGTCGAGCTGACGGTGAACTCCAGGAGCAACATCATAGAACAGAATTTGTTTTTCAGATGCAACGTATTCCTGATTTTGTTTTACCTGATCGTTGTAACACGCATCACCTCCGAATACCATGTACTTTCCGCTGGTTGATGTTAAAGCATACGCGCCGCTCCTCGCAACGTAAACCGGGTATGGTTGATTCATTGCTGCCCAGCCATCATCATCTTCTGAAGGTTCAATAGTTGCATCAATTGGTTCCAGTTTTCCGTTTTCCAGATAGTTGATCGGTCGCGCACACTGTTCAATCATGATTGAACCCGAAGGAGTTGTATACGTTCTCGAATTCAGCGTACGCTTCTCCGGAATTTCCACCCAACCTTTTTTCTCTTCCGCGATATTTCTGGCTTCAACAGAATCAGAAACCGGTGCATTCATCGGTGCCGACAATTCAGTGCGATAAAATTGTTGTGCACGCAAAGAAGCAAGCGTGCAAAAAAATGCAGCCGAAAAAAGAAGTGTTTTCACAGGTGAAGTGAAAAGCATGGGATGGGTTTTTGGGTGTGATTAATGTACTATTCCATTCTGTCTACTATTCAACAACTAGCTTTCCGGTCTTCCGAGACTGATCCGGTAAAATGAATTCATACAAATACATTCCTGATGGAAGTTGACTTGCGGAAAGTTCGTTTTGATAATTTTCGTTGCGGTAAACTATTCTACCACGGGAGTCGTAAATATTAAGTGCGCTTTGGTCTGGTAAATTTGTAGCGGTGAAGAAGTCGCTTGGATAAAGAAAGTTATTGACCAGTATTTGCGAATATGAAGGAACAGGAGGAATTCCTGTGTCGTCGTATAACGTAAGTGAGACGCTGTCAATGTAATAATATGTCCATGGATATCCACCTGGGTTAATGACCGAATCGTTCGTCAGGCTGTCTGGGAAGAAATTACCAATTGTCACAAAATTCTCACCACCCACCGCTGTATATATTTCTTCAAACAAGTACCAAATACTTGTATCCGTTATCATCACCGAAGTGTCGGATTGAATCTGAGGGGTATTAAACAACATGTATGGCGGAGGAGTGAGGAGCACGCTATCGATCGAAAAGTGGGCACCCAATTTATTAATTGCATACATAGACCCATCGGAAAGTGAGAAGTAAAAACGCAATTTATACTTTTCTCCAGCAATTAATGGTTGTGCAATTGGTGTTTCCAGATACTCGCGAAGATTGTTGGGTCCGAATGTTTCAATTCCGGCATACGCTAATCCGTTAAATGGCGCTTGAAATCCAAAAAAATTTAGTGGAGTAAATAGATCTGGATCACCGGCGCAGGGAATAAAGTAGTCTGTTGAACTTCCTATGGTTAGGGGTTGAAACCACGGTAGTGCATTGTGTATTTCGCCAAAATAATCCGGACATGAATCATTCGTCTCAAATGAACCATTGGCAATGAGATTTTGACTATAGACGGAAGTGCCTACAATAAGGTAGAATGACAAAAGAATTACAATTCTCATTGTGCGTGTCGTACAATTATTTTATCAGAAGAAACAATTTCTCCATCGATTACAATTTGGAGAAGGTAAAACCCATCTGGAACAGTCAATAACGGAATAAGATGTTCGACGCCGGTAACCAATCGACCTCCCGTAACATTTTGCCCAAGGCTATTTACAATAGAGTAGCTTACGATTTGATCCTGCATAACCGGATAATCAAGATTTACACTTTGATCTGCCGGTATTGGAAACAAATTTACTGCCGGTGGAGAATCTTGGCTCTCAGGAGACATTAAACGATTTGTTGCGGGCGCGACGCCACAGGTATCTAACATTACCTGCGCGGAATAAACAGAAGGTCCAAGAATGACAGGGTCCGACAAGGCAATTAGGAGAAGTGTCGCAGAATCTACAGGTGATAAGAAGCGGTTACCGATCGCCCAAGTCTGTAAGTAAATATCGTTCACTATTCGCATCGATTCATCAAATGGAAGCACTGGTGTGATTCCATTATTTATTGAAGCGGCATCCTGATAATTCCCAGTTGCAATGCTATCATGTACCGCCTTTAATTGACCAAGTGATGAATTGTGCAAGTAACTTTGGAACCCGAGATAAATACTATCATCACTGCTATTCAAGACAAGCATATTGGGATTATTTTGAAAATACCGATATGCCAACTGTTTTCCATTATGCCGATTCTCTAAGTCATTGGAGGAATACGTGATGGTGTCGGTAACAATTGAGAACCAAAACAGGCTTCTCATGGCCGCGCTTGGCGGGGCTGGTGGACCACAAAGCGTTGGACCGTTATTTGGAACTGGAAAAAACGGAGCGAAGATGTTGAGAGTAGGTATGAACCATGCACCAAGGTTGTTTCTGTAGTACCATGTAGTACTTGATAACACTAATCCATCAATATCTGAATTGACACTGTGAACTCCCGGTGGCGTCAACGAATAGCGATTGTCATTGGGTAACAAACTATACTGATCGCCGATCGTGGCCATATTCAAATGGACACCATTCCAGTTTCTCACTAAATGATTACACGCAATCCTACTCGCCGGACAAATCGCTTCCATCCATATTCCCGCACCAAGTCTGTTGCAGTAGTTATTCGTGACCTCAACATTGTTGCTGTTTTCTACATGTATTCCCCTGCATTGATTAGCTAAAGCAATTGTCGGTATTGGGCCACTAGTAGTCATGTTGTAATTGTAGCAGATTGTATTAACATCGATCTGCATCTCAGGAGAGTTGACTACGCGAATTCCAAAACAAATGTTCGCGTTGAATATCGCAGCATTAAAATCAAAGCCAATATTATTGTAACGGACTTTCGCTACTAGCTGACTGGTTGAGGTCAGAACGTTGATCAGCTCGATTCCAATTCTGCAATGGGTAACTTCGTTCTGACGGATTGTTAATTGCATTGGCAATTGCACCGCATTGTTTATGCGAATTCCATAAAGAGCATTACTGTTAGGTACCGGAAGATTAAGTGTAGGTCTAACATTAATGAAATTGCTTCTGATGTCTGCAACAAGTAGTGAATTGTCCAATAACCATATGCCGGTTCTCCAACGTGCCATCCGGTTGTTCAGTATGTTGCACGTTTGACTGTTGCAGGTAAACATTCCAATCGCATAAGTCCCAACCAAAGCTAGATTTGGTGCATTAAAGAAACCGTTGTTCTCACAATTAAGAGATACATAGTTGTTGCAACTTATGCCTACGTTGCAATTGGTGAAATTGTTGCTATCCAATGGAACATTACCGCCAACATTCATTAAGCCGTTTGTTGATTTGTTGGCAGTCGCATAAATTGCATAACCTGAAAAAGGAACTCCGATCAAACGATCAATGTTGATGAATCTGTTGTTCCTGACAGTGACAGTTGAGGATGTAGCAACGATCCCAAACTGTACTCTTTCAAAAATATTTCTTCTTGCGATTGAAATCGGATTTCCAATATTTACTGTTGCCGTTTCAATTACGATACCTGCTTTAGCCCGCTTGTTGACCGGAGCAATACAGTTGTTACCGGCCGAGGTTACAGTAGGAGTTCCTCCCGTTTGACCAGGTGCGTCGGAACTGAAGATTGTGTTTGTTATCGAACAAGGATGAAGAAACGCATACGGTTTAATCCAGATTGCCGTGTCGTTTTTGTTCAGTTTGACAGGTCCTTGCAACAAACTTCCTGTAATCTGAAAGTTACCTCCATTGCTTGACACGATTGCACGATGTGCATCTTCTATGATAGTCCCATCCCGAATATCCAGTAACGAGGCGGAATTAGTTCCATCCACATAAATCCCATCCCACATTCTATCACAAGCCTGAATCACCGTTTGATTCCCAAGGCCGGGTCCGTTACCCTCTAACCGAAAAAGTACTCCTGGTGCTACAACAATTTTTGCATTCGTCCCCATATATACTTTGACGTTATGCAATATGAGATTGTGGTTTACGGTGAAAATTCCATTGATGCACATATCCGTAGTCGACATCACGTAATTTCCACCGATCAACTGCAGCACACCGGGATTGTCCGCAAGAATATCATCAATATCATCATTGACAACTTCAACGTGTGCGCCACAACAGCAATGTGGGATGGTTACTGTTGCAGTTCCTGTACAACCATTAGAAGCTGTTACAGTTACATTCATGTAACCGTCCGGTGGAGTATATGAGTTGATCCAGTCTGCTGTTACGGTGGATTGCGTAAGCGAGGTAAATGTTGTAGCGTTGGTACTCCACAAATAGTTCGGATACGGGCCTCCGGTTACGGAAAATGTGAAAGCATTGTCACAGGTAACAGCACCAGGCGGGGAGACAATTAGTGGATCTGGTGCGGGAAGGACGGTGACTGTTACTTCATCCCGACCATAACAACCGCTGTGGCTGTTGTAAGCATAGTAAACATAACTTGTCGTCCCTGCAGGATTAACAGTTAGTGTCGAACATCCAGTGCAAATGTTGGTACCACCAGGATCTTCCCATCCGTATGACGTACTTGCTCCAGTTCCTGTGAGCGTTACAGATTGCCCTTCACAGATCGTCACATCAGGTCCTGCATTGACGACTGGAGTCACATTCATGTTTACCGTTGTTGAAGCGCTGATAGTGCATCCATAAGACGCTAATGTCACCTGACACGTATAAACTTGGGAACCAGTAACCGTTGCTGTGGTAAGAGGGGCAGTCGTTGATCCGGTGATGTTTGCCGTTGGACTCCAACTGTAAGTGATATTCGGACATACACACGACGCGGCAAGCGTGACCTGATCACCGTAACATAAATCTATCGGAAAACTGCCAACCGCCATGCCATTGCAACATGGCGTCAAAGAAATATCATCAATGAAATAATAGGACCACGCGCTATAATTCAGGATCTGATTAGGATTAGTATTCACATAACCGAGGGATGTGATTGGAGTTGATATATTAGATTGAAAATTACCGATGGTCATATATGATTCGCCACCGACAGCATTATACGTAGCGGTATACTGTATCCAATTTGTACTGGTTTGGATAGCTGAGAATAAAATTTGAGGAGACGCATTAATATATTGAGTGAACGTACCTGTCTGCGATGCCGGATTCGTGCTGAAAAAAACTCCGAAGTTGCCTGATGCAAAACGGCTGTTCTCGGCAAGTGAAAGATAAAATGTTAATGTGTAGCACTGTCCAAGAACTAGGGGCTGAGTCAATGGGGTGCATAGGTACTCTTTATAATCAGGGTCAAGAATCGCCTGCTGTCCCCAAGTCGGATGGCAGAACGGAGCAAATCCTGCATAGGAAACACCGGTATGAGCCGTTTCTGAACCCAAGCCATTGTTTGGTACGGCAAAATTGGAATTATTGGTATTTGTTGAGAAGATATCGCAAGACGACGCATAAGGGAGTGGATCGCGCCATGGACATGCGTGATCGAGTTGCTGTGGACCAGTAATTTGTGACGTCAAGTATTCAAAACTTCCATTGCATATGTAATCGCAAGTAACGTTCGCATTGATTAATGTTGAAGGACACGAACAAGGGGCAGAAACTAATGTCGGCTGAACGTATACTTGCAACGAATAGTTTGATGATGTGACATTCGAACCAACAACTTCAATAAAGTACGTAGTCCCATTGCTGTTATTAACAAATTTCCCGTAGATGATCGGGAAAGAGATTTTGCTTAAGGTTGAAATGAAGGTAGGGGTACCACATGTGCCAGAGTATATGTTAACTCCTTGCACTGCGGAATCTCCCCGATCAAAGCTGTTAATGGTAATTTCAAATTGCCCGCTATCTGGTACGAATTGGTACCATTTAAAACCCAAAGACGATTCTGCGGGTAACGATACCAGAGGAACACTCAGCGTAATCGCCGAGTCACAACTTGCACCTGATTGGGCGCTAGCATCGGTAACTAAAAATGTCAAGAGGAGGACTAGAAGATTGCGATACATAAGGGTTAGCGTTTATAAGTAAATCTACCCTTAAAAATTAATAAATCAAACCACCAACCCCGCCAACTCCTTCGCCTGCAATCGCAACTCCCGTATCGCCGTCGTTTCCCACAACACCGCTTTCCGCATCGGACCCATGCACCACAATCCTGCAACAGGTTCACTCTTGCTGTCGAGAATTCGTCCGTCTTCTGCACAAAGAATTCCTAATCCTATCGGATCATTTACGAGCAAGCCTTGCGCAACGAGATCGGCAAGCACTGGAAGTTTTACTTTTCTGTAATTCGATTCAGGACCTGTACAGTTGATCACTTTCTGGAATATTCCTGAATGCGTTCCGCTATCGTCCGACCAGAAAACTTCAATTCCGTCTGCATGTATTTTTGCAGAATCGATTTTCGCTTTTCCGATGTGCAGCTTACCCGCGCTCACCATTTCTTCGAGAATTGTAGCAGATTGTGCCGGAATACGGTGACGAACTACTTCCCATATCTGACGAAGACGACGCATGAAATATTTTTTCTCGTCCCAACTCCAACGTTTCCAGATTGCTTGCGTGTGTGGACGTACTCCATCCATCACAGAAGTCCACGACGTATTTCTGCGCTTGCGGATTTCATTCGTGAGCCAGCGAAAAGTATCGCGTGGTGTGAGATAGCCGGGATCAGCAAGTTCTACCGCGGGTTGCGAGAGATCATGCGGTTGCGGAAGTTTTCCTCTGCGAGAGAGCATGGAAATATTTCCCTTGAAGTTTCTTGTCTTTAAGCCGAGCACCACATCAACTGCCGTGAGACCTGTTCCTACGAGCAGAATATTTTCGTTGCCCGATAGATGAGAATAAACTTTATCGGTCCATGGATTTGGAAAATATCCTTGAGCTTTTGTTACGTCGACATTGTCCGGAAACAAATCTGCCGGAGGGAAATTTCCAAGCGCAAGTACGATGTGATCTGCTTCAAGTTTTATTCCGGATTCAAGCGTCGCCTCAAGTTTCGTTCCGCTTCTTTTAACAGAAAGCACTTCATCAATGCGGATCTGGAATGAAGCGGCATGATCGTGATGCGCTTTCTGCAGATGTTCCACGATGTAGTCGCCGAATATTTTTCGCGGCACAAATGTCTTGGGAGAAACGGACGGCAGAATGTGATTGTAACGGAAACTATTCTGCTGCAACCATTCCACGAAATGATTCATCTGGTCGGGAAACAAACTCATTCCCGAAGCCGGAACGTTCAATGGTTGATGCGTGAAATCGTAATGATAGGCTACTCCGCGACCAAGCATCTGCGGATTTTTTTCCAGCATGATAATCTCGGCATCTTTATTTCCAGCAAGCTGCAATGCAAGCAAAGTGCCTGATAATCCCCCGCCGACAATTAATATTTTCTTAGCCATATCGAAATCTTTACGAAGTTAATGATCTCAATGGCAACAGAAAACGACTCTAGGCAGTCTTCTCATTCGTGCGGTGCGGTAAACCGTAATTCACTTTGAACCAAACACGTTCGTGTACAAAGTACAAGACCATTTTTGTCAATATCTCAACACCGCCGATCTTGACGCCTGTCATTGGATTTCCGGTTATCAGCCATCCGATTATCATGGTATCAACAGTCCCGACAATTCTCCAGGTGATGGTTTTGGCAATGTGACGTTTAACCGAAGGATTTTTCGTGAAGAGGCGATCAATGAACATAAAATAGTGTTTGGTGTAACAGTACTACAATAGTCCTGCTGCTGTTAATTTGTCGAGATCCGAAGGCACATCAATTGAAATTGTTTCCAGTTCGGTAAAGGCTGTGCGGATGGAGTAACCGTTTTCCAACCAACGCAGTTGCTCGAGCGATTCTGCAACCTCAAGGTGTCCCGGAGCAAGCTTAGTAAGCTCAAGCAATGTTCCAGTCCTGTATCCGTAAATGCCGATGTGTTTGTAAAAAAAGTGTGTGTTCAGCCATCGGTTTTTTTCGAATCCACGGACAAATGGAATTGATGAGCGGCTGAAATACATCCCGTTGTTCTTCGCATCGAGCACAACTTTAATTGTGTTAGGATTGTCGAGATCAGAAGGATCACTCAGCTTTTTTACCAACGTGCCGATCTTCACTTCAGAATTGGAAAATAATCCGGCAAGCAGATCAATTTGTTGTGGCTGAATAAACGGTTCGTCGCCTTGGATGTTGATCACCACATTCCAATTTCCGGCAACTTTCGAAACTGTTTCCGCACAACGATCTGTTCCGCTGTGATGGTCTTTTGAAGTCATCACAACTTCGCCGCCAAACGATTTCACCTCATCGAAAATGCGGTCGTCGTCGGTGGCAACAACCACCTTCTGTAACTTTTTAGAAGCAGTAGCCTGTTCATACACTCTGCGAATCATGGTTTTCCCATTGATCACAGTAAGCGGTTTACCCGGGAATCGTGTAGATGAAAAACGTGCCGGTATAACTCCCAATATCATAGTTGGTAGTTGGTAGATTTTAGACGGTGGCAGTCGTTAGTCTGGAGTAAGTAGTCATTGGAAAATTCATTCATTACACTACTGTCTAACAATTACTATCTACCAACTGTTACGCGTCCAAGTTTCATTGAACCGTCATTCAGCGTAACCCGCACAAGATACGAACCGTCTTCAAGATTCGCATTCAGTTCTCTTCGGATGAAACCATCGGCTTCAAGCTGTTCGTTGTATACAAGCTGTCCGGTGATGGAAATAATCTCCAATGTTGCAGCTTGTCCGTTAAGATCTGTCGCAATAAAGAACGTCCCGTTGTTCGGGTTCGGATACAGTGACATTCCACCACCAGCAACGATTTCGTTCATGCCCACATCAGCCATAATAGTCGTTCCTGAGAATGAAGAACAACCGTTAGAGTCGGTGATCATTACATAGTACGAACCATTCTGAGTGGCAGTGAAGCTTTGCTGTGTTGCGCCGCCGATCGGATTACCGTTCAGATACCATTGATAAGTTGTTGCTGAAGTAGAAGTCAACACCGAAAGATTCTGTGAAATCACCGGAACAGACGGAGGAGGGTAGAGGAACAACGAAACCGAATCCGTTGATGAACAACCATTCGCATCTGTGCCTGTTACCGTATAAGTTGTTGGCGAAGTCGGACCGAAAGTTGGACACGCAACTGTTGTATCACTTACGCCAAAACTTGGTGACCATGAGTACGCCGATCCGCCACTTGCACACAGCATTACGCTGGTGCTCTGACAGAATCCTGTGTCCTGTCCGGCGTAAATTGTAGGTAATCCATATACAGCAACAGTTACCTGACTTTGCGCAGAACATGCGTTGGAATCAGAAATGATCACTGAATAATTTCCCGCTGTTGATACTGTGATACTTTGTGAAGTATCAGTAGTGTTCCACAAATATGTTGCTCCGGTGTTGCTCGTGTCAATTACAGTAAGCGTAACAGAATCTCCCTGACAGAAACCAAGTGGGCCGCTCGTTTGAATCGTTGGTCCCGGCAGCGGAGTTACGTTGATTGTAACTGTATCGTAATCGGTACATCCGTAAATATTCGTCAGTGCAACAACATACGTCTGTGTCATCGTTGGCGTTGCAATCGGCGCCAATGGATTTGACATATTCAGGAATGTCGTCGGCGAATAAATGATCGTATCTATTGCCCCGAATGAGCTTGTTGCACCTAACTGCACGGCATCACCAAGACAAATGGAAGTATCAGATGTTGTAGTTGTGGTGAGCTGGCAATATTTAATCGTGTTGTAATCGTCGTTGGTTCCTGAACCTTTGCTCAGTCCGGTGAGATAAATATTCCCGATGTTGTCAACGGTCATGCTGTAAGCCTGATCAGAATTATTCGCGGGACCGTTGTACTTCACCAGCCAGATCATCGTTCCGAGACTGTCGTACTTGAACGTGATGTAGTTGTTGTTGGAACCGGTATTATAGGAGTAACCTGTTACGTACAGATCTCCGTTTGCATCAGCCGTAATGTCTTTTCCTTCATCATACTGAACGTTTCCACCATCATACCGACGCTCCCAGATCAAAGATCCCGACGTGCCATTGTAATTCAGAAGCAATACATCCTCGGCAGTTGTAATAGTTCCTGTCGAACGTCCTGTGATTACTACATTCCCGTTCGCCTGAATGTACAAGCGGTTTGCGCGATCATAATCACTTCCGGGTCCGTTATACGTTTGTGCCCACTGCTGAACACCGGCACTGTTGTATTTGATAGTCAATGCATCGTAATTGGTGATACCAACTGCTCCGCGTGCGTAACCGCAAACGAAAACATCTCCGGTTGCAGTAACGCGCACGTCATTGCCTGCATCGAATTTTGTTCCGGGACCGTTATAACGCGTTGCCCATTGCTGAACTCCGGCGCTGTTATACATGATTGTCGCAACATCAAAATCTACGGCCGCACCGCCCCAACTGTAACCGGTTACATAAACGTTGCCGCTCAAGTCAAGATCAATTGCGTAAGCTGCTTCACCGTTTGCGTTGTTGTTGCTATAGAATGTTGCCCATTGCTGTGTGCCG
>CAYUTR010000156.1:0-11004 GCA_964447465.1 uncultured Chryseobacterium sp. | reverse complement strand
AGCCTCACAAACCGCTGTTCCACCCACCTATCCAGGTCCTTCTCGTTGTAAATAATCCGCATTAAAATCGGCTCGGGAAGTCCGTCGCGGTATTCCATGTGAACGATTGTCTCATTGTTGACGTCGTACCGCAACATGGCGATAATGGAACGCATTTTTTCCAGCGCGCCGATATCACCGTTCGCATTCAGTTTTCTGTACTCCGATTCGAGCACCTGCAAATCGTATTTTCTGATTTCCGCCACAGTGCAAAAGTACGGAAACGCTATAGGTTGCACTGACTTGCATCCATTAATTGCGCAATAGTTTCCACATACAGTTGCAACAATACTTACCGGTTATCATTGGTACCCGGTTAATGGCACATGGCTTGTCCAGCGCCGATGTACACCAAACTTAAAAAAATGAAAACTTACCTTATTCCTATGTTCGCAGCGCTAGTAATGATTTCCTGTGGTGAAAACAATAAACCTGAAGACAGCGCTGAAGTGGCTGAAGACAAAAATGAAGCGAAATTCGAGAATGACAATTACGAAAAAGACGCTGAATTTGCAGTCAAGGCCGCAGTTGCCGGATACTTTGAAATAAAAACTGCCGAGCTGGTTATTTCCCGCACTTCAAACACCAAAGTGAAAGAGCTCGCGCAGATGATGAAGACCGACCATTCTGCTGCAAATACAGAACTGAAAGGTCTTGCAGCGCAGAATAATTTTTCGGTTCCTGACACCATGGATGCAGAGCACAGCAAAAAGTACTACAAGCTCATGGAGAAAACCGGAAATGATTTCGACAAAGAATACTGCGATCTCATGGTAAGCGGACATAAAGATGTGATCGACTTCTTTGAGAAAGAATCAATCGACGGCAAAGAACAGAATACAAAAAGTTGGGCAGCAGCGAAACTTCCGACACTTCGTCATCACCTTGAAATGGCAGAATCGACCAAAGAGTTGGTGAAGTAAGTCATCAACGAACCGCAAAAAAGAAAATTCATTACTAACCGGGAAGTTTTGTCCAGCGAAAAGACAAGGCTTCCCGGTTTTTTGTCGCGCAGAAACAAAGGAAATTGTGTAATTTCGTTTTGTAATCATTATTACAAAAACCAATTCTTATGCGCCTAGCAATTCTCTCTCTCGCTCTTGTCGGACTTGTATCTTGTCACGATGGCCGTACCTGGGAAAGTGATACCAACGGACCGGAAGCTCAAATGGCTACCTGCAATCAGCACATGGACATTAACACTGTTCCTGCTGATAACCGCACTGGAAATCCAGCGTATCATTTACGTATAGAAGCTGAACGCACAGGTAATCCAGTTGCAGCTCCTGCTGACAAACCTGCTGAAGGCGAACACCACTAGCCAGTGCGCAGTAAACAGCGCGCAGTACGCAGTGAACTATGGGCATTGTAACTTCTGCCAGTGACCGAAGAACTCCCTATTCATGAATGTATTCCTGAACTCAGGAAAGTTCTTGCAGCATCACCCATCGTTATTCTCGAAGCTCCTCCGGGCGCCGGTAAGAGTACAATTCTACCACTCGAATTATTAAATGAAGACTGGCTTGACGGAAAGAAAATCGTCATGCTTGAGCCGCGACGTTTAGCTGCCCGTTCTGTGTCGGCACGCATGGCGCAATCGCTCAACGAAGAATTGGGGGAAACTGTTGGTTACAGCATTCGCTTCGAACGAAAAATTTCTGATCGCACACGACTCGAAGTTGTAACCGAAGGTTTGCTCGCACGTCGCATGCAGCAGGATGAAACACTCAGTGATGTTGGCCTGCTCATCTTCGATGAATTTCACGAACGGAATCTTCATGCCGATTTTGCACTGACGCTTGCACTTGAAATTCAGAAAATCATCAGGCCTGATCTGAAAATTCTGATCATGTCGGCAACGCTCGATACTGCCGGAATTTCTGCCTTGCTTGGGAACGCTCCGGTCATATCAAGTTCAGGCAGACAGTATCCAGTCGCAATGAATTATTCCGCTGAAGATGAGTCAAAACGTCTGCACGAAAATGTCTGCAATCTTGTTTTGCGTGCATTCAGGGAAACCAGCGGTGACATTCTGGTTTTTCTTCCCGGTGCAGGAGAAATTCTGCGCACGAAAGAAGAGATAGAGAAACGTTCAACCGGCTGCATGATTCATCCGTTGTATGGTGAACTTTCATTCGCAGAACAGGAAGAAGCTTTGCAACCGAATCGTCATGGATTGAGAAAAATTGTTCTCGCCACTTCCATCGCGGAAACATCACTTACGATTCAGGGAATTGCGGTTGTTGTTGATTGTGGTTATTCGCGTGTTCCGCGTTTCGATCCGGAAACAGGATTGGACAAACTCATAACCGTCCGCGTTTCAAAAGACACTGCCGATCAGCGTGCAGGTCGCGCAGGACGATTGGGCCCTGGTACATGTTACCGCATGTGGACAGAAACTGTGCAGTTGCATTTACAATCGTCTCGCCGCGCAGAAATTCTCGATGCCGACCTCGCTCCTCTTCTGCTGAATTTATTCAAGTGGGGGCATTCAGATGTTTCAGCGTTAACGTGGATTACGACACCACCTCATCCGGCCGTAGAGCAAGCGAAATCATTGCTGAACGATCTTGGTGCAATTGAGAATGATAAAATCACCACACACGGAAAAGAGTTGCTTTCACTTCCAGCGCATCCGCGGATTGCACACATGCTTATCGCGGGAAGAGAATCAAGTCTTACCTCTCTCACCTGTGATGTTGCGGCACTGCTCGATGAACGTGATCCAATGGGAAATAATCATGGCAGCGATCTTTCGCTTCGCTGCGAAGAACTTGCGAAGTGGAGAAAGAAAGAACGGGTGTTGGGTGATCGATTCCGCTATGAACGGATTGAAAAGCTCGCGAAGTTCTGGCGCAACCTGCTCAAGGTCAAAGAAGATAAAGCATTCAATCCGTACGATGTTGGAACCTTGCTTGCGGCTGCATATCCTGAACGAATTGCTTTCCGTCAAAGCGGAACTCATTATCGTTTGGCAAATGGCAGAAAAGCTCAACTCCCCGAGCACGATCCGCTTTCGCATGAGAAATGGATTGTTGCTGCACACTTACACATGAATCAACAGGGTGCGAAAATATTCATGGCTGCTCCGCTGGATGAAGAAAGTGTAAAGCATCTCGCGAAAGAAAATATCCGGGTGATATGGGATTCTGCCAATGGGGAACTCATCGCTCGAAAAGAAAAATCCATTGGAGAAATTGTAACCGGATTTTCTGTCATCACGGAAATTCCACAGGAACAACTGAACGAATTACTTTGCAGTGCGCTGAAGCAAGATGGAGAATCGCTTCTGGATTGGAACGATGAAGTAATCCAGCTGCAAAGACGAATGAATTTAATCCGTGCTTCAGACACCAACGGAGAATGGCCTGATTTCTCAAGAGAATTTTTACTTGAACATCCGGAAAAGTGGATCGCGCCCTATTTCACCGCGAGAATGCGAAAGAAAGATGATTTCAAAAAATTAAATCTACTTGAAATTCTCACTTCAACTCTGTCGTGGGAACAGCAACAAGAATTCGATAAACTTGTTCCTTCGAAAATTGAAGTTCCAAGTGGATCGATGATCGCTATTCAGTACCACGACCATAATGCTCCACCGGTTCTTTCGGTACGTCTGCAGGAATTGTTCGGAATGAGCGACACTCCCGTAATCTGCGCTGGTAAAGTAAAGTTGATGATCCATTTACTTTCGCCGGGATACAAACCCGTTCAGGTAACACAGGATTTGCGCAGTTTCTGGAACACCACCTATGCAGAAGTGCGCAAAGAACTTCGTTCCCGTTATCCCAAGCATTCATGGCCGGAAGATCCGTGGACGGCGGTTGCAGTTCGAGGTGTAAAGAGGAAATCGGGATGAGGAACGAGGGATCAGGGATGAGGAACAAGTTAGTTGCTCTACAATAAAACGGAAAAATTTACAGGTAACTTTTTAGTTATACACACGCTTTACGAACCTCCTACCGCGTCCCCCATTCCCCATTCCCCATTCCTAATCTGCGGACACGTAAGATTTCCGGATTTCCTATTTGATTCTGCCCTAAGTTGAAGTACATTTAGCTTAAGCAAATTTCTCATGAAAAACATCTTACTCCTCTCTGCACTTTGTGTCGTAACTGTTCTCGATGCACGTTCATTCAGCGCTGGTGCTGCTAACCTTCAGGTGGCTGGTGCCGATCAGGTTGTAATCAACGACAAACGGAATACAATTCAGTATGTGCACTATCGCGCAGAAGCACAACCTGCAGTTGGCGACATGGTGACTTACCTGAAAACATTGCTAAAGACAGATGCGAATACTGGTTTCAACCTGTACGCAACAGAAACAGATCAACTCGGATGGATTCATTATCGTTTTCGTGAGACCTACAAGAATATTGATGTGGAAGATGGCGTATTCTACATTCACACTCTTGGCGGAAAAATTGTTTCTGCTAACGGTGAATTTTACGCACCGATTCAGGCTGCTGTAAATGGAAGTCTTTCTGTTCAGCACGCGGAACAAACTGCATATGCCGAATTGCATTCTACGGAAATGATGAAAGCGTATCCGATGGAAGCAACTGCCAAAATTATTTTCCGTGATGAACATGGAACCTATCACGCATGCTGGAAAGTTGATGCGTGGTCGAATGTTCCGATGAAGCGTTTCTTCTATTATGTTGATATCAACAGCGGAAAAATCGCCGGTGAACGTACTCGCATCTGCGATACCGATGTACCGGGAGTTGCAGCGTGTGCGCACAACGGATCGCAAAACATTATCACAGATAGTTTAAGTCCCAATTATTTCCGCCTGCAGGAATCGGGACGCGGAGGCGGAATCATTACACACGCTCCAGGCCCGATTGACATTGTTGACACGGATAACAACTGGACCAACACTGCGAATTACGACGACTACGCAACCGATGCACATTGGGGCGCGGAAATGACATTCGATTTCTACTTCAACAATTTTGGTCGCAATTCAATCGATAATGCGAACATGGTGGTTGACATTCAGGCGCACGATGGTTTGTATGTAAATGCATTCTGGAACGGAACGTATGCAGCATTCGGTGATGGAGATGGTGTTGATTATTCTCCGCTTACTTCCATGGAAATTGTTGGACACGAGATGACACATGGTGTTGTTCAGTTTTCAGCAGGACTGGTTTACGCTGGAGAATCTGGTGCGCTCAACGAGTCATACGCCGATGTTGTGGGTGCAGCCGTGCGTTGGATTTACAATCCTTCAGTTGCCACCTGGTTTATCGGTGATCAGATCTGCAGTACTGCGGCAGCAATTCCCTTCCGCGACATGTCGGATCCCAATGCATTTCAGTGCGCAGATACTTACGGCGGACTGTGGTTCAACAACGGAGACATCGTACACTACGACAGCGGAATTCAGAATCACTGGTTTTACCTCTTGTGTACCGGTGGATCAGGAACAAACGATATTGGAAATAACTACAGCGTTTCCGCAATCAACATGATGGATGCATGTGCAATTGCATACCGTAGTCTTACTGTATATCTCACACCGAATTCAACCTTCGCGGATGCAGCAATGTATGGAGAGCAATCGGCGGTGGATCTTTTCGGTCAGTGTTCAAACCAACAGATTCAGACTTCGAATGCATGGTATGCAGTCGGTGTTGGAAATCCGTTCAGCGGAATCGTAACTGCTAACTTTTTGGCTATCCCTGCCGTGGCATGTTCATCACCAGCTTCCGTTTCGTTTGTGAACACCGGATGGAACGGCACAACGTGGAACTGGGATTTCGGTGATGGCAATTTCTCAACCCAGCAATCGCCAACACACATTTACACAAATCCGGGAACGTATAATGTAACACTAATTGCAACCGGCGCTGGAAACTGCATTGGTGCGGATACAATCACAATCAACTCTGCTGTGATCGTGAACAATGTTCCGGGACCGGTAGCTGCGTCGTGCAATCCTGCTACAACAAACTATTGCTGTAACAGTGGAATTACATTGGTGCAGTTCAATACAATCAACTGGACTTCCAATGATGGTATTGACAACTACAGCGACTTCACGTGTGCTGATTCCACGTTGCTGATTGCCGGAGATCCCTATCAACTCACCGTCAACACAGGCGGGGCTCCTACTTCTGCTGACGATGAAGCAATTTCTGTATTTATCGATTACAACAACGATGGTGTTTTCACATCACCGGCAGAACTTGCTTATTCCGATGGTGCCAGTGTTGGGGGAGTTCATACCGGATGGATCAATACAGCTGTAACTGCAACGCTGAATACCCGTTTGAGAATGCGTGTTATTTCTGATGTTGCAACAAACACGATCACAGGAGGATGTTATGCCCCTGCGCGCGGACAAGTTGAAGATTACATGGTGTATTTTATTCCGAATACATTACCACCAGATGTAAACTTTACGGCGAACATCTTTACCGTGGTTGCTGGCGGTACTGTTAACTTCCAGGATCTGACGCAGCATTCACCTTCAGGATGGAACTGGACATTCACCGGTGCAACTCCGGGTAATTCTGTAACTCAGAATCCACAGAACGTTCAATACAACACTGCAGGATTGTATCCTGTGAAACTGGTTGCGACAAACGCATTCGGAACAGACAGTCTTACTCAGATTCAGTACATCAATGTTGTGAATGCGGCGAACATCTGCCAGGCAACATCTATGACATCGTTGTCGGGAACGATTTACGATTCGGGTGGACCAACCGGAAATTATGTCGACAACGAAAACTGCACGTTCCTGATTAATCCGGGATGCGCCGACAGTCTTGTTTTGAGTTTCGTTTCATTCAATCTCGAAGCAAACTGGGATTACTTGTACATCTATGATGGCACGAGTGCAGCAGCACCGTTGCTTGGATTTTATACAGGTACTTTTTTACCACCTGCACAGTATTCAACGAGCGGGGCGTTGTTCATCGTGTTCACTTCCGATATTTCCATCGTGCGCCCTGGTTTCGAAGCAACATGGACTTCAAACCCTGTTGGAACTGCTCCTGCTGCGAGCTTCAGTTACGCACCGGTTGTTCCACCTGCAAGCACGCCAGTGCAATTCACAGATCAATCGTTGAATTCACCAACCAGTTGGTTCTGGGATTTCGGTGATCTGGGAACTTCAAACCTTCAGAATCCAACACACGTGTATGCGGCTGCGGGTTCTTACACAGTAACACTCATCGCGTGCAATTGTGTGACGTGCGACACGGTGACATACCTGATCAACGTTGTTCCGAATGGAATTGATGAATACAGTTTCGCAGAGTTCAGTGTATATCCTGTTCCGTTCAGTGAAAGTGCAACGTTGATGTTGGGTGCAGGAATTGATCCGTCTTCAGTTACAATCGGCATAACAGACCTCACCGGAAGAACTGTACAAAGCATTCAGCCGACCTCAACCATTACAACCATTCACCGTAACGGCATGAGTTCCGGAGTTTACTTCGTGAATCTCTACGATAACGCGGGATTAATGATGGGCACACGCAGAATTGTGATCACAGACTAGGTGATCGCAGTTCTGCTGTTTTTTTCATCCACGTAGCGAAATCGAAATATTTCGAGAGCAATTTCTCATTCGGATCTTCCTGCAATTTCTGGAACGATCCCCACTCCTGGATGCAACGCAGCTTTTTCTCTCTGACAGGAAGTTTTTCAGACATCGCTTCAAGGAATCGAACAAATGCTTCCGCTGATATGAAATATCCGTTCTTCACCAACCACCGTTGTGTTGACTTCAATTGATAACTGAGATTCGATTCTTTGTTCAGGTAATGAATGATCAGCAACATGAGTTTTGCAGTCACCAGGACTTCCGGTACGGGCTGCACAGTTGTTCGCACAGAAGCAATCCTGTTCAACCATCGCGCAGAAGCACGCAGATCTTTCCCGCCGAATAACAGAAGTGCAAGCGAAAGCACTACGTCATACTGCTCACCCTGGTAGTATTCACCAAATTTCCGCAATCCCTGCTCGACAGATTTCACAAGCGGAATTCCTTTTTTGTAATCCTGTTTTCGCGTGTAAATCTGGATTTCGTGCTCATAAGTATTAAGGAAAATCCGTGCCGACATTGCTTCACTTTTCAGCTTGTACATGTCCATATAACTACGCTGCTGTGCAATCCAATCCATGGCAGCATCATATTGCCCAAGGAACATGCAGGCATTTACAATATTGTTCATGTTACTGTTGTAGATATGCGGAATATCCGAAATGAACCACGGATGCTTTTCAAGATATTCGTGAATCAGCGCGTAACTCTTTTTCCGGTCTTCGTGATTGGCGTAAAACGCTGCAGCTGTTGCGAGCGCCGAGTAATAATAATAGATAGTGAGAAACGTACGAGTTTTATCTTTCACCGCCTCCTTCATGATCGAATTCATACTTTCGATCAGAGCATTCAGTGTACTTTGCTTTACTTTTCCGGCTGATAACAGATTTCGGACACGAAAAGAAATCTGCATGATCCGCGCCTGAACATCGAGTAAAGCCAGCGCAGTTCGTTCTTCTTCTATTACTTTATCCAGCTCGTCAACTCTGCCCGTTACGGATAGCAACGCTGCTTCCCAACGTATAAATGAAAGTGCAGGGAATAGTTTCTCCAGTTTCAAAGTGTCTGCTTTTCCCTTGCGCGCAATTTTAAGACAGGAACGGAACAATTTCTTCTCAGCCAGCACATCAAGCGAAATCAGTTTCTGGTAAACTGCAATCGAAGGACGTCCTCGGTGAAAGTGAATCAATGAATCGACCAGAAGATTCTGCAGATAATTCTTCTCCGTTGCGAAGCGTAGTTTACCTGCTTTGTCCAGGTTTTGTTTCAAAGCTTTCTCATCGTATTCCGGCTGTTCCAGGATCGTATCGAACAGTTCAACATAGCTGTTGCCTTCCTTTCCCTCGTGACGTTGGGAAAGCAGCTTGAAGTGACGCTTTTCGTTCATTGAGAGCGAATGCACCAGTTCGTGTAATTCAGAAGATGACTTCATAAGTTCTGATAGCTAATCATATTGCCGGACAATCGGCATCCGTAATCCGCAAATATAGACGGATTTGGACACTTCCGACTAATCTGAAACCTTATGATTTTCTGTCTTTTCCCTGACAATAGTTGGCTATTCCCGCTTCACGGAATACATTTGATTAAGCCTTAACCAGACATTGCACTCAGAAATACCCGGTTCATGAAAGCAATTGCATCTTCCCTGCGCGTTCTTACGTTAGCAGTTTTCACTCTACTGATTATTCCAACCGCGTGTATCGCTCAGAGCGATAACGGTAACTGGACCGTTAGTTGGGTTCACGATGGATCCTTCATCGAAAATAAAGGCCAGTTCTACTTACCTGCTACAGGTTTAAATAGCAGTGATATCCTATATGCCATCGATAACGGCAACACCCGCGTATTCTTTACGAAGTCAGGAGTCACTACCTGCCTGACCGATATAGACAAACGAAAGAAAACGGAAATAGAAAAAGCGGAAGAACTTCGCACCGATGCGAAGTGCAAAGTAAATCGGGTATCCGTTAAAAACGATGTGATTCACATGCGTTGGATGGGTGCGAATCCGAATGTTCAGGTAGTTGCCGAAAACATCACACCAGACCATCACAGCTATTCGGTAAAAGATTTCTCGGGAGCGTGGATTAACACTCCGAACATTAAATCTTATGCAAAGCTTACCTACGTCGGCGTTTATCCCGGGATTGACATTGAATATACAATTCATCCGGTTGACGGATTTAAGTACAGCGTGATCCTTCATCCAGGAGCGGATATTTCGCTGCTGCGCATGCATTATACCGATGCGGAGAACCTGTCCATTGATCCTTCCGGCAATCTCCTGATTCCAACTTTCTTCGGAAATATTACAGATCACGCACCTGTTACGTTTTACAAGGGCAACACTTCTGCATCGATTTCATCTGCCTTTGAAATGAAAAACAATGTGATCACATTCCGTCTCGGAAATTACGATCACAGCAAAACGGTTGTTGTTGATCCATGGACAGTGAATCCTGCTTTCGGTAACAGCAACAAAATCTGGGAGTGTGAACATGATGCAGCGGGCAACGTGTACCTCTACGGAGGCGACTCGCCCATGAGATTGCGTAAATACAATTCAGCTGGAGCGCTACAGTGGACATTTAATACTGCGTGGGACACGGCCAGTTACTGGGTCGGAAGTTTCGTTGTTGACCAGGCAGGAAATTCGTACTGTACTTCCGGATCAAACGGAGAAATTGTAAAAGTGAGCACAGCAGGTGCGCAACAGTGGTTTAATAATCCGAATGGTCCTTTCGGTCCGCTGTTCGAGTACTGGCATCTCACATTCAATTGCGATGAAACTCAACTAGTAGTTGGCGGAATGCGCGGACAAAGTCCATTCAATGTGAATGGATTCCGCGGCGTTGTAATCAACATTAATCTTGCGAACGGTGCTGTACTCAGCTACGCAACAGTAGGATGGATTGCAGGATTAAATATTAAGGAAGTAAAGTCCATTGCCAGTGCACCGAACGGCAATTACTATTTCCTCACACTCGATTCTGTTGGATGCGTAACTCCGGCGATGACATTAAGTTGGAAAACCACCAGCGGGTACGGCTTCTCTTACGGCACGTGTGGTTATGGTGTGACTAATCAAGGTATTAATGCAATACGCTGCACAGCAAGTTCCATTTACACACAGAACGGAACCACTGTACACAGGAGAAATATTGCGAACGGAGTTATTTCAGCAACTGCAACTATTCCAGGCGGAGCAACCAACTCTTCGTTCGGAAATTCACCTCTCAACAGTGGACTCGATATCGACGATTGCGGAAATATTTATTGCGGATCTATCAACCAGGTTGTCAAGTATGATGCGAATCTTGCACAACTTGCGACAGCCCCAACCACAGGCGCGGTCTACGATGTTACAGTGAATATTGGTGGTGAAGTAATCGCATGCG
>CAYUTR010000155.1:0-11072 GCA_964447465.1 uncultured Chryseobacterium sp. | reverse complement strand
TGATATCGCAACTCTCAAGAATCCCTGGGGAGCAGGAATTGCTGATATCTCAGAAATTGTGAACGGTCGCTATTACCGTGAAGTGAGATTTTCTGTGCTTCCGAACGGATCAGAACGCAAGTTGCTGCAGGAAAGTGGTGTGAATATTCTCTTCTTTAAAGAAGGAACAACTTACGTGGCATCGATCGCACAAGGAACTATTTTTCCATTGACGCAATTTCCAAAGCTGGAATCGATTTCATTTGTTTTCGGTAAATCCAAAATGATGACCGAACTCAGTTATGCGAATAACACAAATGTATATCCTTCGTTCGCAACAGATGCAAACGGTAAAATCGGAATCACATTTGAATATTACAGTGACATTCTGTTGTCGACTGTTCTTGAGAATCTGAAATCTCTGAATTACGCAGTAACTTATTCAAACGGCAACAGCCATCGTGTTACAACGTGCATGGATGCATCGCAGATCAACGACTTCTGCGAACTTCCTTTTGTTTGTTTCGCGGAATTACTTGATGACGTTCCAGTCCCGGATAATAACGTTGGAAGAACAAATCACCGCGACAACTGGATGGCACAGGAATTTCCAGGAGGAAGAACTTACAATGGCGCTGGTGTTGCTGTTATGTTGCAGGATGACGGAATCATCGGACCGCACATTGATTACACAGGACGTCTTTCTCAGTACCTGACATCCAACGGCGGTGATCATGGTGACCATTGTGCAGGAATTATTGCGGGTGGAGGAAATCTTGATCCGTTAACGCGTGGAATGGGATGGGGCGCAGACATTCACGTGTACTCCGCAGTTCCTTATACCGGATGGGACAGCATCTACACGCACTATTACACAAATAGTATTGTAATCAGTTCAACCAGCTACAGTGATGGTTGCAATGCAGGTTATACCACGTTGGCGCGTGAACTCGATCAGCAGATATGGGACATGCCAAATCTGATTCACGTTTTCTCTGCGGGAAATAATGGAGGAGTTGATTGTCAGTACGGAGCTGGAACTGCTTTCGGAAACGTAACAGGCGGACACAAACATTCCAAGAATACAATTGCAGTAGGAAACCTTGATTACATCGACAACCTGAATTCTTCGTCGAGTGTTGGTCCTGTACACGATGGCCGTATGAAGCCGGAAGTTTGTGCGGTTGGAACAAACGTGTATTCTACTATTGATCCGAACAACTATGGTTTCAAAACAGGAACATCTATGTCGTGTCCTGCTGTTTCCGGAACATTCAGTGAAATGTACAACGCATTCCGTGTGATTTACGGAACCACTCCGAAGTCGGGACTGATGAAAGCTATTCTGATGAACACATGTGATGATCTTCTGAATGCCGGACCAGATTTCAAAACCGGTTACGGTCGTATCAATGGTAGAAAAGCGGTTACGGCAATAGAGCAAGGAACTTACCTTACCGATTCCATTGACAACGCGCAGAATAATCAGCATACGATTACGGTTCCCGCAGGTGTTGCAAAATTGAAAGTGTTGATTTACTGGCACGATGCTCCGGCTGCGGTAAATGCAAACGTAGCATTGGTGAACAATCTGAACATGACAGTTGTTACACCAGCTTCTGCAACAATTCAACCTTGGGTACTCGATTACACGCCTACTGTTGCAGCGCTGAATTCACTTGCTGTACCCGGAACTGATATCCGCAATAATCATGAACAGGTGACAATCGACAATCCAAGTGCAGGAATTTATACCGTGAACATCAGCGGAGCAAACGTTCCGATGGGTCCTCAAACGTATTTCATCACCTGGTATTTCGAACCGGTTGATGAACTCGTCATGATTTATCCGAATGGTGGAGAAGGATTCGGACCGGGAGAAACACAAACGATCCGTTGGGATATTCAGAATGACACAGGCAACGTTGCTCTTGATTATACCACAGATGGCGGAGTAACATGGTCGTCGATTGTTGCAAGTACTCCTGCCGACAATTTATATTACAACTGGGCAGTTCCGGCAGCGCTCAGTGGAATGTGTCGCGTTAGAATTACGTCGGCAACAACAGTAGATACCAGTGACGCAGATTTCAGCATTGCGCGTATCCCTACGAATCTCAACGTTGCATGGGCGTGCCCGGATTCGTTGTGCCTGAAATGGGACACAATTCCTGGTGCCACATCTTATGACGTGTTCATGCTTGGTGCGGTGTATATGGACTCCATTGGTTCATCAACCACAGACAGCATCGTAATCACCGGCCTGAATAATTTTACGAATACGTATTGGTTGAGCGTGAGAACGCGCGCGCCGCAGCAAACTGTAGGCCGTCGTGCAATTGCAATTGAGAAAACACCCGGAATTTTTTGTCCGGGAGCAGTTGATGCTTCTGCAACTGCAGTCACATCACCAATATCGAATTACTTCGGGTGCATGATCATAACAGGAATTCCGGTTACCGTGCAGATTACCAATCCAGGACTAACTTCCATTTCGAATGTTCCGGTCTCCTATTCGTATGATGGCGGAACTCCCGTAAATGAAACGTATACCGGAACCATCGCACCATCCGCAACTGCGACACATACATTCGCGGTAACAATAAGCATTGGCGCAACAGGAAATCATACATTGGAAACATGGACGTCACTTGCAAGCGATATTGTAATCTCAAATGATACGTTAACCTTCCCGGTTTCGCTGATGACGTCTACGAATGTTGTTCCACCTTATTCACAGGATTTCGAAACATTTGCGTTGTGCGGTACTGCATCCGATTGCGGTGCTGAGAACTGCACATTGATCAACGGTTGGTACAATGTTCCCAATGGTGGTGGCGATGAAATTGACTGGAGAACAGATCAGGGCGGAACACCGACTTCGAATTCCGGACCAACCAATGACTTTGTTCCCGGCACCGCAACAGGTAATTATCTCTACACAGAAGCTTCGGCCTGCTTCAATCAAACTGCAGTGCTGGTGAGTCCGTGCATTGATTTAACGACTTTCCAGAATCCTTCTTTGCTGTTCGGTTATAACATGTTCGGTGCGGATATGGGTTCGTTACACATTGACATTTACAGCAACGGAATCTGGACCGATGATGTGTACGTCCGTAACGGAAGTCAGAGTCAGAATTGGCTTCAGGCTACAGTTCCGTTAACCGCTTACATGGGTCAGGTTATTATACTACGTTTCCGCGGGATTACCGGAGGAGGAGCAGCAAGTGATATGGCGATTGACTATGTGCGCATTGAGGATCCAACAACAACGCCCGAATACAATTCTGCTTCCTTACTTTCAGTTTACCCCAATCCTGCAAATGGAATTTTCAACTTTGCAGTTGAAGGTATAACTGATCAGATCGTGAGTGCAAAAGTGTATGACATAGCCGGTCGGATAGTATTCGAGAAGAATTACGGATCGCAGTACGGACAATTTCAATCGGCCATTGATCTGAGTCCATTCGAGAATGGCACTTATTTCCTTGAAGTAATGGTTGGAGAAGCCATTAGTACGACGAGATTGGTAAAAGAAGATTAAGGCACTACTTCTTTGTAAAATCTTTATACCGTTAGCAGTAACTTTGCTGACGTGAAATTCACAGGATACCGGAAACTACCAGTAGTAGTTCAATTGGTGATTAGCCTCGGGCTGATCGGACTGATTGCGGTTCCTTCCTATTTCGCATCTGATCTGATCGGCTACCGCGTTGTTGCATTAATTCTGCTGCTGGCCGTTTCAATACTGGCGATGCTTTTTGAAATTATGCCCGTCCTGATCACCGCATTGGTCAGTGCACTCGTTTGGAATTTTTTCTTCATCCCGCCTGTTTTCACTTTGCACATCGGTGAAACAGAAGATGCGTTGATGGCTCTGATGTACATCGCAGTTGCGTTAATTAACGTGGTGCTGACGACGAAGATCAGACAGGTTGAGAAGGAATCGCGGGATAAAGAAGAACGTGAAACCACGATCAGACTTTACAATACCTTGCTGAATTCACTTTCACATGAATTGAGAACGCCTATCTCCACTGTGATCGGAGCAGCAGACACTTTGCGGGAACAGGAATCCGTACTCTCCAAAGTACAGCAGCGCGAACTGATTGAAGAAGTAGGCATTGCCGGTGCACGACTGAACCGGCAGGTTGAGAATCTGCTGAACATGAGTCGGCTCGAATCGGGAACTCTTAAAATAAAACGCGATTGGTGTGATGTGAACGAATTGATCTTTGCAGAGATCGCGAATAATAAAGCGACAGGTCAACTCCACACTATTCGATTCGTTCCGCAGGAAAAACTTCCGTTGTTTCGTCTTGACCGTGGTTTACTTGAAGTCGTCATCCACAATATCCTTCACAACGCTATTCAACATACTCCCGCAGGATCAACAATTCAAATATCAGCAGGCGCAGCTAAAGACGGTTGCACTTTACGGATCAGTGATAATGGTAAAGGCTTTCCTGAAAATGAAATCGCTCATGTGTTCGAAAAATTCTATCGCGTTCCGCATTCTGCAACTGGTGGCACCGGGCTCGGACTTTCCATTGCGAAAGGATATGTTGAAGCGCACGATGGCAGGGTAGCATTATCGAATGCTCCGCAAGGTGGCGCAGAATTTACGATTCACATTCCGGCAGAAGTATCATCAATCAAAGTTCAATCATGAGTACTTCGACTCCCCTCAGCGCCAGCTCCGCAGAAATATTGGTCATTGATGATGAACCGCAGATCAGAAAGCTGTTGCAGATCAGCCTTGAGAGCAACGCCTATAAAGTGCGACTTGCTTCAACCGGAAAAGAAGGTTTAATCACAGCAGCCAATCATCCACCAGCGTTGATTCTTCTGGACATCGGTTTGCCTGATGTTAGCGGTCACGAAGTATTGAAACAATTACGCGAATGGTATACATTACCGGTGATCATATTATCCGTCCAGAACAATGAAACGGATATTGTTACCGCACTCGACAACGGAGCAACCGATTATTTATCAAAACCATTCCGCACAGGTGAACTCATGGCACGTATCCGTTCTTCACTGCGTAATCGTTCGGGTGAAACGCAATCATCAATTATCACAGTAGGAGAATTGCAGATTGATCTGACTGCCCGGGTGCTCAAACGAAATAGTGAAGTTGTGAAACTCACCGCGACAGAATACAATCTCATGTCGCTCTTTGCTCGGAATGAAGGAAAAGTTCTGACGCACCAGTACATTCTTCGCGAGATATGGGGCGTAGGTTTCCAATCGGAGACACAATACCTGCGTGTTTTTGTGGCACAGCTCCGGAAGAAAATTGAGGAAAATCATAATCTTCCGAAGCATATCGTGACGGAGAGTGGTGTTGGTTATCGGTTTTGTTAGGAACGAGTCTTGGATAACCGTGGGATTTATCCCGCGGTTAACGCGAAAACAAAACCCCGCCCGTTCCGCAAACCGCTTCGCGGTTTGCGGAACGGGCGGGGAGAGAAGACGGACTCCACAACCGCGGGATAAATCCCACGGTTGTCTATCGCAACTGGAGGAAAATATTCTTTACAATTTCCTTATACATTCTCATCATACTTTAATTCGGCACTGATATCCACTGCTTGACCTTTATATTGTAATCAAACAATATATGGGCACATCAAACGGATCAGGCATTCACAGCAAACTCTCCACGGCAGGAGTTCTCGTAACACTCGGTATCATCTTCGGAGATATCGGCACTTCTCCACTTTACGTGTTGAAAGCTGTTATCGGAGAGCGTGAAATCACTCAGGAACTTGTCTTCGGTGGTCTATCACTCGTCTTCTGGACGTTAACTCTTCAGACCACTTTCAAGTACATCTGGCTAACCCTGCAAGCGGATAACCACGGTGAGGGTGGAATATTTTCATTATACACATTGGTTCGTCGTTATAAGCGCTGGTTATATTTCCCAGCGTTCGTTGGTGCTGGCGCATTGCTCGCAGATGGAATGATCACGCCACCTATTTCTGTCACTTCAGCCATTGAAGGATTAAAACTTGTTGTACCCGACATTCCGGTTATTCCAATTGTAGTTGCAATCATCTTCGCCATATTTGCCTTCCAACGTTTCGGAACCAAGATTGTAGGTGGTGCATTCGGACCCATCATGCTTGTTTGGTTTACGATGCTTGCAGTATTGGGCGTATCTCAGATCAGTCATTTTCCGGAAATCATCAAATCACTTAGTCCGCATTACGCAATACAGTTACTGCGAAATTATCCTGGGGCATTCTGGCTTCTAGGTGCGGTGTTTCTTGCAACCACCGGTGCGGAAGCATTGTACTCGGATCTTGGTCATTGCGGAAGAAAGAATGTGCGTGTTAGTTGGGCGTTTGTGAAGATTGGCTTGTTTCTGAACTACATGGGACAAGGTGCGTGGCTAATGAATGTACAGTCTCACCAACTGAACGGCTTGAATCCGTTCTATGAAATAATGCCTCAATGGTTTCTGCTCAGCGGAATCATCATTGCAACTGCAGCAACAATTATTGCGAGTCAGGCATTGATCAGCGGATCGTTCACGCTTATAAGCGAAGCAGTCAGTCTGAACTTCTGGCCTCGTGTAACAATCAAATTTCCGACAGATGTTCGCGGTCAACTTTACGTACCTAGTATCAACTGGCTCATGTGTATGGGTTGTATAGGAGTGGTCCTGTACTTCAAAGAGTCGTCACACATGGAAGCGATCTATGGGTTCAACATTACGTTGGCTATGCTCATGACCACAATGTTGATGACGTATTATCTGCGCTTCGTGAAAAAGTTTTCTGTACCGGTGGTTACTGCAATTCTCGCTGTGTTCCTGACCGTGGAAGTGTCTTTCTTCATTGCAAACATTGTAAAGCTGAAAGAAGCATGGATGTTCCTCGTAATTGTTGCAGGAATTATCACGACGATGTATCTATGGTACCGTGCACGTAAAATACTGAACAAGCTTGTCGAATTTGTGCCACTCATTGAACACCTGCCGCAGCTCGTTGATCTGAGTAAAGATCAGTCAATTTCGAAATACGCGACGCATCTGATTTACCTCACAAGTGCAAATCATCCACGGCAAATTGAAAAACGAATCATCTATTCTATTTTCAGCCGCAATCCGAAGCGCGCAGACATCTATTGGTTAATTCACATCGACAGGACCAACGAGCCTTATACGATGGAATACACAGTAGATGAAATGGTAAACGACAAAATCATACGTATCGATTTCCGTTTAGGATTCCGTGTTGAGCCTCGTGTAAATCTGCTATTCCGAAAAGTAGTAGAAGAAATGGTTGCAGCAAAAGAACTGGACATCACCAGTCGCTACGAATCCTTGAGCAAGTATAATCTTGCTGCTGATTTCAGATTTGTTATTCTTGAACGCTTTCTTTCGGTGGAGAATGAGTTTACAATGAAAGAGAGTTTCGTTCTCAACACATACTTCTTCCTGAGAAATCTTGCACAATCGGATAGCAAGGCATTCGGGCTTGACACCAGCGATATTAAAGTGGAAAAAATTCCACTGGTAATAACTCCGGTAGCGAATATTAAGCTGAAGCGTCGCGAGCTGAACACCGATCAAGATAAGCAAGTATGAAGATGGATACATCGAAAGAGATATTCGAGCAGTATTACGAAAATGGTAATCGCTTTGTCTGTGTTACACTTAAGGACGGAAGAATTTTGATCGGGAAGTTCATCGGCTTTTTCCGTGGGGACGAGGAACAGGGAGAGCCATATATTTTCTGCTGGCATTTCCTTGAGAAAAGACTCACTATATTTGATTACGACAAGAGCATTGATCCGGAGCAAGGCATTTTCATAAACCAATCGGATATTGAATCCGTAACTTTCCAATGAAGATATGGTTGTCAGCATTCCTGTTAGTGTGCCTGCTGCCACTTACTACACTCGTTGCGCAGACCATTGACTCTGTTTCAAAATTTACGGTCGACGCATACGTTGAAACATATTATTGTTACGATGTAAACAAACCTGCAGACAATACGCGCCAGTCGTTTTTCTATTCGCACAATCGGCACAATGAATTCAATCTCAATCTTGGATTTATTCGTGTAGCGATGGTCGACAGTAATTATCGTGCAAACCTTGCATTAATGGCAGGAACCTACACGAATGCGAATCTCGCAGCAGAACCTTCTACACTAAAGAATATCATGGAAGCAAACGCCGGATTCAGAATTCCGGGCAAGTCAAATCTATGGGTTGACGTGGGCGTTTTTTCTTCACACATCGGATTCGAAAGTGCAATTGGTGCTAACTGCTGGAACGTCACACGAAGTATTCTCGCCGATAATTCGCCTTATTACGAAAGCGGAATCAGGTTAAGCGGAACTTCTAAAAACGAAAAATGGAATTTCGGACTCTACGTATTAAATGGGTGGCAGCGGATACAACGAGTTCCAGGAAATTCTCTGCCCTCATTTGGTAGTCAAATCTCCTTCTCACCATCCGAGCGAATCACGATGAATAGCAGCACTTTCGCCGGAACCGACAAGCCCGATAGTATAAGATTGATGAGATATTTCCACAACTTATATGTTACAGTTCAAGCTTCAGCAAGGTTCGCATTTATTACCGGATTTGATGTAGGTGCTGAACAGAAGTCTCGTGGTAGCACATCCTATAATCTGTGGTACAGTCCCGTACTGATCGGTAGGTATACCATTAACAGCAAATTTACAGCCGCCATTCGCGGTGAATACTACAATGACGCAAAGTCTGTTCTTATTACCACCAGCACACTTAATGGATTTCAGACTTTTGGATACTCAGCGAACCTGGATTATAAACTGCTCGGAAATACCAAGTTGCGTATAGAGGCGCGTGGACTGAACAGTAAGGATGCTATATTCTTTCGTGATGGTCGACAGGTTAACGACGACTATTTCTTTACTGCTGCGATTTGCGTGTCATTTTAAGATACGCCTGATCAGTCCCAACAATCGACACATACTCACGAAGGGTCGAAACCTTCCCCTCCTGCCCTATCCGTCTCTGTAATTTAGATTAGAAATCATACGAACCTTCTAGTGAAGATTGGTATTAAATCTGAAAAAGATGAGACGTATTTTAGCAGCAATGATTCTTGCCCCGGCGATAGTTGGCGCACAGAATCTCGTGACGAATGCCACGATGGAGAAGACCGGTTTCGCTGCTTTCCGACCACAAATTGAAAAAGCAGAAGGATGGTCGAACGGCAACGGCGGAACAGCAGACTTATTCGTTAATCGCGAACACCTATGTGCGGACGGAATTCCTTCAAACTATATGGGCAACCAGGAAAGTCCCGATGGAAATTATGCAGGTATAACCGCGTATTATGATGATGAAAGAATCAGCATCGTAAAGTCAATTCAGAATGGTGAGATCACCGAAGAAAACGCATACGGCCGTTATACTGAATATCTCCAAGGAGAATTAAGTGCAGCGCTTACTGCAGGTGTAGTGTATACTTTCTCTTTCAAAGTAAGTCTGGCAGAAGAAAGTGATCGTGCAGTTCACGGACTGGGTGCATACTTCACTTCCGCAATAATGGATGAAAAAGGAAATTCTTTTCTGTATGTCAATCCGCAGATTGTAAGTCGTGAATTGATTGCAGATACAGAAGGATGGACAGAGATTAAAGGATCGTTCATTGCCCGAGGTGGAGAGAAGTATTTCACAATCGGTGCATTTCCTGAATACCTGACCGTGATTAACCTCGCGGACATGAATGAAAACGATTCGCGAAAAGCGTATTACTACGTTGCACGACCTAGCCTTACAGCAGGTCCGGAAGTCAAACCAAAACCGCCGATTGTGAGAACAATTTCGTCGGCAGGAGAAGAATTTGACAGAGCAGGAGTAGTAAACCTTGGAATCAACTTCGCTTCAGGATCAACAGTATTTCGCCCGGGAGATTATGAAAAACTTGACGCAGCAGTACGATTCCTGCGCGAGAACCCGGACGTGAAAGTTAGAGTAGACGGACATACGGATGCAACAGGTTCAGAAGAATTTAACCTTGCTCTTTCAGAACGCAGAGCACGGGCAGTAACAAGTTATCTCGTAGCCAATGGTGTTGCCGCTAACCGGATTAAAACTTCGGCATACGGAGAAGAATATCCGATGGAACACACCGCTTACGAGAGTATGAAAAACAGAAGGGTTGAAATGTACAGGGAATAACGCACTTCTCCCGATAGCTATCGGGAGGAGGGCTCAATGCAAGCTCCGAAGCAGAGAAAGTATTTAAGATAAACAGGAGGGTTGAATTGTATAGGGTAGAGTAAGTTAGGTTAACAATCCTCTTGGGGGAGTAGACGGGGGTCTGCTCCCCACTTTTTATGTCACGGAGGCACGGCGAAAAAAAGGCGGCGCGGCGAAATAGCGACACCATCCTACTCATTCCTCATTCCCCGTCCCGTATTCCCCATTCCTCAATCCTGCTGCATCAACTTAATTTCCCTTTTCCTCTCCTTCTCTTCTTCCCGCGCGATTTTCGCTTTCTTGCGTTGAAGGGCTTTCTTCTCCTTCTTGCACTCGACTTTTATTTTTCGGGCAATATCTGCGTTGTGACGGAAACCATCGCTGATACCTTTGAAATACTTTCTGAAGAATTCTCTCGTCTTTACATAACGCCAGCCTTCATTCTTCATCTCGTGCTGCAACTGAAATTTCACGCGGTAATGCATGAAACGGAACTTGCGTAGCGTACCACGATAGTATCGCAAATCACGAATACGTTCCTTATTGTTCTTGATTATTGTGTCGTTGATGTTCTGAATCGAAACTTTCGCGGAATCAAATCCTGCGCGCTCATCGACGTAACCTGCCGGCATACGCGCGAGCTGTTTGTAATTCGACATGGTCATACGCAACATCAGCTTTGCCAGATACGCATCGCCTTTGTAAGCGGTGGCTGCAGAATCCATGATCCATTTTCCCGGACGCGGAAGAATCTTGTTCAAACTGTCAACTTCCATTTGTGTGCGCATATACTGTCGCTTCGGCTGGAACACGCACGTATCATAACACGTGAAGCCCATAGCGCGAAAGAAATTCACTTCACGCATATCGTAAAACTC
>CAYUTR010000154.1:0-11160 GCA_964447465.1 uncultured Chryseobacterium sp. | reverse complement strand
CGGGCAAAAGACTTGCTTGTCGTTGAGTTCACCCAGTTCCAGGATTGGGAGAAAGCGATGGTTGCTATGCAACTGAATAAAAGACTGAATAGAATTTTACGCATGATCAGAGGTTCTTATGCCCAAGTTAATCAACGATAGGTTAACAGATTTCACAACTTAGTATCTGGTGAACACCACCCTCCTAGGGTTAAGCCCTTGCAGGGTTCCACTGCTTACATCGGAAAAATCGACCGTTTCCTCGAAAAACTACCCACTTTTGCCCCGATTTTCACCAAAACACCCAACTTTCAGGCTGTTTTTTTGTTGATATCCTGTTAATTTATGTAGTTTTGCGACCCTTCAACCAGAAGGGAAAAGGAGCTTAAAATGAAGGATCTGGTGATCCCCTTTTCGGGGATGAAAGAAGGGAATTACAGTTTCAGCGCCGAGCTGGATAACACGTTCTTTGAATCACTTGAATTCTCCGAAATTAAAAAGGGGAATATCAAAGTCGGGATTGAAATGGAACGCAGACAACGCCTGCTTAACCTCGATATCACGATAGACGGAAACGTTGAGCTTGATTGCGACCGGTGCGGTAACATGTACAGTCAGCCGATTGAAGATCAACGTAATGTTGTGGTGAACCTCGATGCCGATCACTTCGAAGACGAAGATGATCTTATCAGTATTCCACAATCGCAAAACGACTTTGATCTTACGCAGTATATCTACGAGTACATTATACTCGCGATTCCTGCGAAACGTGTGTGCCCGGAAAATGTTGGTTGCGATCCTGATGTAATTCAGAAACTCGATCAGCTTAAGCCGGGAGAAAATAAGAAGGAAGATGATGATAACTCAACCGATCCACGCTGGGACGCGTTGAAGAACATAAAAGACAATTAATTAAATAAGTAATAGTTATGCCAAATCCTAAGAAACGCCACTCCAAAAGCCGCCGCGACAAACGTCGTACTCACTACAAGGCTTCAACACCAAACATCGCTGTATGCGGTGTAACCGGCGAAGCTCACCTCTGGCACCGTGCTTATTGGCACGATGGCGCCCTGTATTACAAGGGTAAAGTGGTGATGGAGAAAAAAGACTAAGGGCGCCCGCTGAATGCGAATCGGGATCGACATCCTTGGCGGAGATTTTGCACCACAAGCACCGCTTGACGGCGTGTGTCTTGCGCTTGCAGAAATCGACCCTTCGATCCGGTTAGTCCTCATTGGCGATCAGCAACAGATCAGCGCTCACCTCAAAGCAAAAGGAATTGATCCTTCTGCAGTTGACATTGTACATGCAACTGAGGTGATTGAAATGGGAGAACATCCCGTTAAAGCTTTTTCCAAAAAACAAGATTCTACAATCGCAGTTGGCCTCAAGATGATGCTTGCAGGACAACTCGACGCGTTTGCAAGTTGTGGTAACACAGGTGCAATGCTCGTTGGTGCGATGTACACTGTGAAAACAGTTTCAGGAGTTATCCGTCCTTGTATTACAACCGCATTCCCGAAAGAGAACGGCGGATTCAATATTCTGCTTGACGTTGGCAGCAATGCCGATTGCAAGCCGGATGTATTGTACCAGTTCGGAATTCTCGGAAAGCTTTTCGCGCAACATGTATTCAATGTTGCAGAACCACGCGTTGCATTACTGAACATCGGCGAAGAACCTGAAAAAGGAAATCTCGTTGCGCAGGCTGCACATGATCTGATGAAGGAATCTCAAGATTTCAAATTCGTTGGCAACGTAGAAGGCCGCGATGTTTTTGGTGATAGTGCAGACGTAATTGTGTGCGAAGGATTCACCGGCAACGTGGTGCTTAAATTCGCAGAGTCGTTTCATTCGGCAATGAAGAAACGCAACATCAAAGATGAATATCTCGATCGTTTCAATTACGAGTTGTACGGCGGCACGCCTGTACTTGGCGTAAACGGTAACGTGATGATCGGGCATGGAATATCAAGCCCGCTCGCAATTAAGAATATGATTCTTCTTTCGCGTGATGTGGTGAATGCAAATCTCCCGGAGAAAATCAGAAAAGCTTTCTGAGTATGACAAAGATTAGGGCAGCAATTACAGGAGTAGGAGCGTGGTTACCGGAAACGGTTCTCACGAATGCGGAGTTGGAGAAAATGGTCGACACTACCGATGAGTGGATTCAATCGCGTACCGGAATCAAAGAGCGCAGAATTCTCAAAGGAGAAAAGCAGGGCACTTCAGTGATGGCAGTGAATGCAATTAAAAATCTGCTCGAGAAAACAAATACAAAGCCGGAAGAAATTGATCTCGTAATTGTTGCAACAGTAACTCCTGATTATGTTTTCCCGTCGACTGCGAATCTCGTCTGCACCAGAGCAGGATTAACGAATGCGTGGGGATTTGATCTTGCAGCAGCGTGTTCAGGATTTCTCTACGGATTAACTACTGCGATTCAATTCATCGAAAGTGGTCGGCACAAAAAAGTAATTTTAGTGGGTGCCGACAAAATGTCGTCCATCATCGATTATAAGGATCGTGCAACGTGCATCATTTTTGGTGACGGAGCAGGTGCAGTATTACTCGAACCATCGAAAGATGACAACGGTGTAATCGATTCTATTCTGAAGTCTGATGGTACAGGAGTTACATACCTGCACATGGCAGCCGGCGGATCTGTTTCACCTGCATCGCACGCAACTGTTGATGCCGGAGAACATTATGTGTACCAGGAAGGACAAGCAGTTTTCAAACATGCCGTTGTAAACATGGCTGAAGTTTCTGCACAGATTCTTGAACGAAACAATCTCACCGGTGATGACGTGGCATTTCTTCTTCCACACCAGGCGAACAAACGGATTTGCGATGCAACTGCAAATCGCATGGGAATCGGTCCTGAAAAAATGCTGATGAATATCGAGCGCTACGGAAATACAACGGCGGCAACAATTCCGCTGCTGATGCACGATTACGAAAAACGCTTCAAAAAAGGCGATAATATCATTCTTGCCGCATTTGGTGGCGGATTCACTTGGGGAAGTGTATATCTCAGGTGGGCTTATGACACCAAATAATTGAACTGACCTTATATTTGCCCTACCCCGAATAACAGTTAACAAACAAAACGCACAATGAAACTCAACGAAATCCAGGACCTAATCAAATTTGTCGCGAAGTCGGGTGTAAGTGAAGTTGAACTGGAAACCAAAGACGTCAAGATCACGATCAAGACGAATGGAAAAAACAAGGGTGATCAGCCGGTGTATGTACAGCAGTCTGTACCTATGATGCAGCAGCAACCTGTTCAACAGATGCAGCAGCAACAACAGCAACCACAAACTTCTGGTGATACAAATGCTCCGGTAGCTAAAGGCGGATCTTCTGATGCAAATCTCCTCACGATCAAATCTCCGATGATCGGTACGTTCTACCGTTCTGCAGGTCCTGATAAACCTACGTTCGCAAACATTGGCGATGAAATCAAAGTAGGAAAAGTGCTTTGTATTATCGAAGCAATGAAGCTCTTCAATGAAATCGAAAGCGAAATAAGCGGACGTATCGTGAAAGTTCTTGTCGACGACGCAACTCCGGTTGAATACGATCAGCCACTGTTCTTAGTAGAACCAGCTTAATCAAAAACACTTCTCTGCCGCGAAGCATTCGAAGAACCGATTCCCGTGGGATTTATCCCGCGGTGACAAAATCTGAAGTATGGCTAAGGAAAAAATGTTCAAAAAAATCCTGATCGCGAACCGCGGTGAGATCGCTCTGCGAATCATCCGCACCTGTCGCGAAATGGGAATAAAAACCGTAGCAGTTTATTCTACTGCCGACAGCGAATCACTTCACGTGAAATTTGCGGACGAAGCGGTTTGCATCGGACCTCCTCCGAGCAAAGATTCTTATCTCAACATCCCGAGCATTATTGCTGCTGCTGAAATCACAAACGCAGATGCAATTCACCCGGGATATGGATTCCTATCTGAGAATTCTAAGTTCTCACGCATTTGCGGCGAACATGGAATTAAATTCATCGGCGCAACTCCGGAGCAGATTGAGCAAATGGGCGACAAAGCAAACGCAAAAGCAACGATGCTTGCTGCGGGTGTTCCATGTGTTCCCGGTGGAGTAGGACTTCTCGAAAATATTGAGCACGCGAAATCAGAAGCAATTGAAATCGGATATCCCGTAATCATCAAGGCAACTGCCGGCGGTGGTGGACGCGGAATGTGCATCAACTGGAACGAAGAAGAACTCGTTGTGAATTTCGAATCGGCATCGAAAGAAGCGGAAGCTGCTTTCGGAAACGGTGCGATGTACATGGAGAAATTCATTGAAGAACCACGTCACATCGAAATTCAGGTTGCTGGCGATCAGTACGGAAAAGTATGTCACCTTTCTGAACGTGATTGTTCTATTCAGCGTCGTCACCAGAAACTTGCAGAAGAAACTCCATCGCCTTTCATGACGGATGAACTCCGCAATCAAATGGGTGATGCAGCATGCAAAGCAGCAGCAGCAGTTGCATACGAAGGTGTAGGCACGGTAGAATTCCTTGTAGACAAGCACCGGAAATTCTACTTCATGGAAATGAATACTCGTATCCAGGTGGAGCATCCGATCACGGAAGAAGTAATCGACTACGATCTTATCCGCGAACAGATTCTCATCGCAGCAGGAGTTCCGATTTCAGGAAAAAATTATTTCCCGCAGCTGCACGCAATCGAATGCCGCATCAACGCAGAAGATCCTTTCAATAACTTCCGTCCATCACCAGGAAAAATTACGGTATTGCACACTCCGGGCGGACATGGTGTTCGTGTTGATTCTCACATCTACGCGGGCTACACCATTCCACCGAATTACGATTCGATGGTTGCGAAGCTCATCACGATGGCACAAACACGCGAAGAAGCAATTGCAAAAATGCGTCGCGCTTTAAGTGAATTCGTAATCGAAGGTGTGAAAACTACAATTCCTTTTCACTTGCGCCTGATGAACGACCCTGACTTCATTAAAGGAGTTTACACCACGAAGTTTCTGGACACGTTTGATCTGACAGAGTAATCCTTGTCAGACTGAGTACTTCGACAGGATCAGCATAAACTCCGTCGAAGGCTACAAGCTTCGGTCTGACGGAATAAACGGAACACCCATAAATACCATATATATCCCCGGATCATATCCTGGATGTTTTGCTGTATGGCCAGGAAGAGAAGGCTGCTTTTCATAACTTAGTCCGTCTTTGATTCATGAGAACAACCCTGACCGTTTTCTTTCTTGCCCTTGCATTTGCAGCATTCGCACAAGACCCATTCTTCACGAATCAATCCTACGGAATTTCCATGCTCAATCCTGCGCTCACGGGTTCGACAGGAATGTTGCGTGCAGAAACCGGCTACCGTTTGCAGTGGCCGAAACTCGCCGGGAATTATCAGACGACAAACGTTGGTGTTGATATGTACACGCGCGGCGGTGGAGTAGGCGTGCACTACATGAACGATAACGCAGCGGGAATTCTTAAAACCAATCGGGTTGATCTCAACTACGCTTACGGATTCCGCTTGTGGAAAGACACCGCAACGGGAAAATCAAAAGTGGTGATTCAGCCCGGCGTGCAGATTTCGTACTACAGCAAAAGTATTGATTGGGGCAAACTGACGTTCGGCGACATGATTGATCCGCGTCGTGGATTTGTTTTTAACTCCAATGATATCGGCAGTACATCAAACAGAACCAATATCGATTTCTCTGCAGGACTTCTGATTATGTCGGAACGTGTAAGTGCGGGGTTTGCGACATATCATCTTACAGAACCGGATGAAGGTTTTATGGGACAGTCCAAACTTCCCATGCGTTTTGTCATGCACGCATCAGGTGTAATCGGAAATATTGATCCGAACGAATTGGGTGCATTCCGTTTGGTACCATCGGTAATCTTTATGCGGCAGGGAGACTTTCAGCAACTCGCAGGATTTGTAACGGGTCACTTTCGCATGGCTTCACTTGGTGTGGGATATCGCAATCAGGACGCACTGCTTTTCTCAGCTGGATATACTTTCTCGCATTTCAATCTCGCGTATTCATACGACTGTACAATTTCAGAATTGAAGGGATACACTGGCGGTTCGCATGAAGTACATCTGCGTTTTACATTCCTCGAGGACAAGTGGATGGACTCCCGCACGAACATGCGGATGTATTACTGATTATCGGAACATGATTACATCATACACGTAGTGATGATGTTCGTGTGAGGTATCGTCAACATTTATTTCCACAGAATATACTCCTGTCGCAGAAAGGGTACCGTAACCTAGTACTGTTCCGTCCCACCCATTGTAAGGATTGGAAGAAGTATAGGCCAGGTTATTCTCGCGAGAGGTGATTTTCATTGAAAAATTATCATTGTCAAATCCGGTTCCGATCACGAAATATAAATCGTTGACTCCATCTTCATTCGGCGTAAATCCATTCGGCAAATAGATTCTGTAGAACGTATCACCGGTTAGCGAATCAATTTTGAAATCGCTCGCAAATGTAATCTTCGAATCAAATCCATCCACTTCTTCTTTCGCGCAAGACGCAAGAAGAAACAAAGAAGCAATTCCGAGTGCCATCAGAAATTTCATCACAAGAAAGTTAGAGAATTGTTTTGATGCGGAGTCGAGTGAGACTGCCTACTGCCTACTGAACGACTGCCTACTTACAAGGAGGCATTTCAATCTTGCAATTCACAATAAAGCTCGCCGGAAAATCGGCCCTGATCTTTTTCAGAAAACGATACGCTTCCATGCGCGAACGGAAATCACCAACACGGATTTTGAAGTTGGGCACCTCATAAATCTCATAAGCATGTGCTTCACTCGCATACGATGCAAGGAAACGCGACTTCACTTCTTTTGCTTTTGCCTTGTCCGTTCCGAAGTAAATCTGAACGCGGTAGCCATTGGCCTGGCCCTTCTCCAGGAATTCCGTGTGCTTGGAAACCAATACTTTAAGACGTGGATCGGCATGCACTCCTGTTTGAAGCGTGTCCGTGGAAACTTGTGCTTTTGTAATGTTCCACGCCATCATTGCGAAGACAACAAGAAGAAACCGTGAAATCATGAGTCAAATGTAGCAAGTTTCACGCCGCGGTTGGGAGAAGGAAAAAGTGTGTTGTGGTATTTTGATTAACCGTCATCCCAAACGGTCATCACAAAATTCACCCTCAAAATTTCGCCAAAATGCCCCATTGCCCTATTGTCCGAATGCCGAAAATTCGACCAATTCAGGGTACGCTTCGGCTGCCTTTGTGTTACAGGTGACGAATGTCAGAATCCTCTAAATCGTAAAAAAATCCCCTAGAAATAGGCTTATTTAGAATGATTATAAATTCAAAATGGTGGGTTACTTTTCTGTCACCAAACAGTCACAAAGTGTGAATCACTGTTAAATTTGCGACGCCTTAAAGTGTAAGGCACAATCTCATCTATCGCCAACAGCAAACATCGCTATATGACCAGTCTCTGGCAAAACGTACGAAGCCCACGCCTAGTCGTTCTATTTTCATTGGCATTTACCGTCTTCATTTCAACGAATTCTTTTGCGCAGGACGCTCCTGCGCCAGACGGCAAAGCACTCTTCAAAGCAAATTGCGCCACTTGTCACACTGCAACTGACAAGAAATCTACAGGCCCTGGTCTGAAAGGTGTTCTGGGCCGTATTCCCGGTGGTGATTGGAAGTACGATTGGGTTCACAACTCATCTGAGATGATCAAGAGTGGTGATGCTTATGCAACCACCATTTATGCTGAGTACGGAACAACGATGACTGCATTCCCTGCGATGACCAATGAGCAGATTGATGCAATTCTTGCTTACGCGGATAAAGGAGAAGCACCACCTCCACCACCTCCTGGAGAAGACACTGCTAATAATGGAACTTCTGGTGGCGAATCTACACCCTGGTTCTTAATCTCGCTTATTTTCTGTGCGCTGCTCATTCTGATCACAACACTTCGCTATGCAAAAATTCACCTGAACAATGCAGTGCGCGAAAAAGAAGGACTGGCTGAAGAACCTGCTGCACCGTTTATGGAAGCTGCTCGTACATGGGTGAACAATCACAAGAAACTGGTTGCATTCCTTGGCGTAATGTTCTTCGGATGGTTAGTGGTTCAGGGTTGGTACGCTGCGAAAGGTGTTGGTGTTTATGCGGAAGAAGTTACACCGGGCAACTGGGAAGGTTATCATCCTTCACAGCCGATTAATTTCTCTCACAAAATTCACGCGAACGATAACGCAATCCAGTGTCAGTATTGTCACTCCACAGTTGAGAAATCAAAAACGGCGAGCATTCCTTCCGCAATGATCTGCATGAACTGTCACAAGGCAATCAGCGAAACTGTTAACGAAGGATCAAAAGAGGAAATCGCTAAAATTTATGTTGCAACTGGATACGATCCGGCAACGCTTGGGTATACCAACGTTCCTGTTCCGCTTCAGTGGAATAAAGTTCACGTTCTTCCTGATCACGTTTTCTTCTCTCACCAGCAGCACGTTGTTGTAGGTGCAGTTGCTTGCGAAACATGTCACGGAGATGTGAAGTCAATGACAACAGTTGAACAACAGCGTCCGCTCACCATGGGTTGGTGCGTTGATTGTCACCGCAACACTCCATTGAAAATGGAAGGCAACGGTTACTACACCGAGCTTCACGAGAAAATGAAAGAGAAATACAAAGGACAACCGATCACTGTTGCAATGGCAGGTGGAATCGAGTGTGGTCGTTGTCACTATTAATTTTGTACTAAGACATTTCAAGAACCGCATATAGTCAGCAAATCATTATGGCGAACGAAACAAAATATTGGAAAGGCCTGGCCCACCTCAACAACGAATCAAGCGTTGCTGAGAAAAACCAGAAAGAATTTGCCGAGTACATCCCGGTTGAAGAATTCGTAGGAGACAAAAACGTACTCGAGGCAGGCACAAGCCGTCGCGATTTTTTGAAGTTCCTTGGATTCTCTACAGTTGCTGCAACACTCGCGGCATGCGAAACTCCGGTTACAAAAGCTATTCCTTATGTTAACCGTCCGGAAGAAATTACTCCCGGCGTTGCAAACTGGTACGCATCTACATTCTTTGATGGTCACGATTACAGCAGCATTCTCGTAAAAACACGTGAAGGCCGCCCGATCAAGATCGAAGGAAACACAATGTCGAAAGTGACATGGGGCGGAACAAATGCACGTACGCAAGCTTCTGTTCTCTCTTTATATGACTCAACCCGTCTTCGTGGACCGAAGATGAAAGGCAATGCACCTGCTCCGGTTGCTGCTGATTCAACTGATACAACTGTTGCTGCGAAAGCAGAATGGGGTATTGATCAGTCTTGGCAGGAAGTCGATGACGCAATTGCTCAGCGTCTGACCGGATCTAAAGGAATCGCTATCGTTTCAGGAACAATCATTTCTCCTTCGACAATGCGCGCTATCGCAGACTTCAAAAACAAGCACACGAATACACAGCATATAATGTATGATGCGGTGTCCTATTCCGGAATGTTGAAAGCGAACCTTTCATCACACGGAAAAGCAATGATCCCGACATACAACTTCGATAAAGCAGATGTAATCGTGAGCCTTGGCTGCGATTTCCTTGGCAACTGGGTTTCTCCGGTTGAACACGCGAAGCAGTACGGAATGACACGTAAGGTAAATGCCGACAAGAAAACAATGTCGAAGCATTTCCAGTTCGAATCACAGCTTTCGTTGACAGGTGCAAACGCCGATCAGCGCTTCCCGGTTAAGCCTTCAGAAATCGGTGCAATTGCATTGGGAATTCTTCAGGGTGTTGGCGGAGAAGGCAAAGAATACGGTGCGCGCAAAACAGAAGTTGATGCAGTTGTTGCTGCGTTGAAAGGTGCAAACGGCAAATCACTTGTTGTTTCCGGATCAAACGACGCAGCTGTTCAGCTCGTGGTGAACATGATCAACAAAGCGATCGGTTCTTACGGCGCAACAATCAACACTTCAGTTGAAGACTTCACGCATCAGGGTGATGACTCAGCATTGAAGAAACTCGTTGACAACATCGGAAATATCGACACGATTATTTTCTACGGAGCGAATCCGGTTTACACTGCACCAAAGACACTCGGTTTCGAAGCTGCATTGAGCAAAGTGAAAACGAAAATCTCTTTCGCATCGCATGTTGATGAAACAGCAGCGCTTTGCGATTTCATTCTTCCTGATCACAACTTCCTGGAAGCGTGGGGCGATCATCTGCCGCGCACCGGACAGTACAGCATGCAACAGCCTGCTATCCGTCCGTTGTTCAGTACACGTCACGCACAGGAATCATTCATTAAATGGTCTGGCCCTGCAAAAGATTATTTGTCTTATGTAAAAGAGACATGGCCCTCAATGCAGGCGATGCAGTCTAACTTCGGCGACTTCAATGCATTCTGGACCAATGTTGTTCGCGATGGTGTGTTTGAAGGAACTGCACCAGCTCCTGTTAAGGAAGGAATTACAAGACTCGCACCTGTTGATAAGAAGGAAGAAACAAGAAAAGATGATTCTGCAACTGGAGAAACTGCGCCGATCGTAACAATGACTGCAGGTGCTGTTGTGTTCACAGGCGGAACAATTTCTCTTGATGAAGCGAAATCTCAGATTGCTGCAACAAAAGGCGGTGCTTATGAGCTTTCCATCTATGCGAAAACAGCAATGGGTTCAGGTAACCAGGCAAACAATCCTTGGTTGCAGGAAATGCCTGATCCTATTTCGAAAATTACGTGGGACAACTACGTGACTATGCACCCGATGGATGCAAAGGAGCTAGCATTGTTCGGAATGGAAGACGAAACTATGATGGTTCGTTTTGACCAGATGGAAGACAACCTCGACGTTGTTACTGTTACTGCAAACGGACACAGTGTTAATCTTCCGGTGTGGATTCAGCCAGGACAGGCGCGTGGAACAATTGGTGTTGCACTCGGATACGGTCGCACTGGATTCAACGAATACGTAGACAACATCGGTAAGAACATTTACCCTGCAATCGGAATGACTGCATCGGGTACAATGAATTACTCTGCCGATGCAACAGTTGCAAAAGTAGACGGTGAAACATATCGCATCGCTGCAACACAAACGCACCATACAATGATGGGTCGTAACGATGATATTCTTCGTGAGA
>CAYUTR010000153.1:0-11303 GCA_964447465.1 uncultured Chryseobacterium sp. | reverse complement strand
GGTTGTGAAGAATGATGAGCAGTATGACACGGAGGAAAACGGATAAATTATTTCTGATCCGCGAGTATTACATAAGTGACAATTCCACCAGTAAATAATAAAATAAAGAAAATCATTCCGAAAGCAAAATCGGCTGTGTCTTGCGTTCCATCCTTTTTCATTTCGCCGCAATTGCATTGATAAACTGCGGATGAATCGTTGTAGTTAGGACTCGCAAACTGAATCGGAACCAATGTGTCAGCATTGCGATTGCCGGAAGCGTCAATCAGAGTGAATGATATTTCACAGTTTGTGCTGTCATAGTACCTAAACGGCCCTCCGCACATGCCGTGTCCAATTGAAAACATTCCTCCCCTTGATACTACGATCGCCTCGTCCATTGATCCTGTTGTGATATTCTTCACTTGCACAATAGCTGCCACCTGAAAGCTATCGGAAATGCAACTGCAGAAGTAAGCGTATTTCTCAGGCCCGCAACCCGGCCGCTCCACTGAATTACCTCGGTATAAAGGAGAGCGCACCCAGCGTGGAGGCTGAAAATCGGCTGAGGCAGTTACTTCCCAACAAAATTCAAGTTTGTCTATAACGTCAGTATCATACTCCCCGAAACCACTGACCTGAATATGGTAGGTCTGTCCAACTTTCAACGCACGCTTCGGTTTTGCCACTAGCTGGAAGTATTGATTCAACGTTTCGTATGAACCTATGACCTCAAGTATAACGGTATCCTTTTCACTAAAAAGATAAATATTCCCTTCGGTACGCAAAATTTCCTCGGCACTGTTGAAGCGATCATAGTCAATAACAAAGATGGAATTTGCAGCAATCTGACCAGGACGGGGAAACTCAACGTAGACTCCACCGTATGCGCACTTGGCCCCGGCATATTCCGAACAGACTAGACTAGAAACAAGTAATATTATGTACCGCATAACTAAGAAAATATATTCTTGTTCAGCGCAATTAACTTTTCATCATTCGAATACCGCGCCGCGAATTCTTTAGCGCCTCTCCTCCACTCTGCGAATTCAGCTTCATCCATTGCCGCTACACGATCGATGATTGCTGCGAATGCTTTTGGATCGTTGAGCGGGAGATCCCAACCGGCTTTATGATCTGAGAGATTTTTCCAGGGAGTTTGGTCGGAAATTAATACGGGTGTTCCCACCTGCATAGCTTCGAGTATTACATGACCGAAATTTTCTCCACGCGTAGGAAGAAAAAGGAGATCGAATTTCGAAAGCGTATCGTGAATCTCTTTTGATGACAGTGCACCGTTGAAAAACACCGCGGTATTTCCCGGGAGATTTTTCGCGGCATATTCACAAGCCATTGCGTATTCGTTGTCGTAATAAGCGCCCCAGATATTCAATTCTCCGTGTGTCTCTACATTCTTCAGCGCATCGATGGCGTAAAGTGTATTCTTCTCAGGAGCAATGCGTGCAATGTTCACGATCTGTACGAGGCCTTTTTTCTTGAGAGAATGCGTGTATTCCTTCTCAGTCGACTTTCGCGGAAGATTTCCGGCCACATGCACTGTTGCATCATCACCGAATGCATTCCGGACTTCTTTCGCTTCCTTCGCAGTAGTCGCATGAAAAGTTATTCCTTTGAAAATGCCTTTCCAGTTCGCATACATCAGGAATGCCTTTTTCTTCAGGGCCTTAATGGCAAGCGCAGAAGGTGCGAGCATTCCGCGAACGGCAACGGTAACCGGAATATTTTTCTTGTGCGACCGGAAATATTCCAACGGCCATATCGTGAACGGCTGCGACCAGATGCCATTCACATACACGTGATCGTAGTCCGTTTCGTTCAGCAGCTGATTAATCGTTTCCCGGGAAAGATTGTCCTCCGAAATGTAAAATACACGCGCACCAAAAGGTGTTTCATTCCATTTATCCGGAGAAATATCGTCGTAAGGCTTGTTCGAAGTGTAATCAGTATCACGCGTCACAACTGAAAATTCAATTTCACTTCCCAGATGAGCGATGAGATTCGCAACTGAACGAACTGGTCCTCCGGCTCTATCGCCGGGAAGAAACCAATCGATGAAAACAAGCACACGCTTTTTAGCCATGAATGTTGTTTTTCTTCATCCAGTGTCCAAGCACTACTAGATGCCAGATGCGCGACCATGTAATTGATTTGTCGTTGTTCAGAAAGCGTTGCCAGAGATTTTTCAGTTCTGTTGCGTTCAGCACTTTTGTCTCTCCGAGATAATTGAGATGAGACTCGCAGAATTCTTTCAGCTCATTCTTCATCCAGTCTTTCCACGGGAATGTGAATCCCATTTTCGGACGATTCACAATTTCATCAGGCAGCAGATCCTTCATTGAATCAACCAGCAGTTTTTTAGGAGTCGATGGAAATTTCCATTTGTCAGGAACACTGAGAACGAAATTCACAAGCTCGAAGTCAAGAAACGGAACACGAACCTCCAGCGCATGCGCCATACTCATCTGATCGGCATCGCGGAGCAAGGTATTCTGCATGTATGTTGTTATTTCTGCCAACGACACATGAGAAAGAAAATGTGTTGCCTTGTCCAGCTCAATCTCACCATACACCTGGCGAAGATCAGGAAAGTGATAATCCGACCCGCCGTTTAGCTTCTCAGCCATCTCTTTGTTGTAAACTTCACGCGATTTAGGATAGAACGATTCAAAGTCAATCTTGCTACCGGACAATACATCTGCAATCTTATCAGATGAAACACCGGGCTTCATTGCTTTAAGCATACTCCCACCCATACTACGCATGAACTTTGGCATGGCGCCGATCCACTTCTTCTGTTGCAGTGAATAAGCGCGTTGAAAAATATCATATCCCGCAAAGAGTTCATCGCCGCCCAGCCCTGATAAAGCCATCGTGATGCCTGCTTTCTTCGTTGCTTCAGAAACCACATAAGTGTTAGGACCATCACCGGAAGGATGATCCATCGCATTCAATGCAGCCGGAAGCTCATTCAGAAAATGCTGTGGTGTAAGATTTATCTCGTGATGATCCGTATTGAATTTCCTGGCGACGATGCGTGCATATTTTGCTTCGCTGAATTCGGAATCATCGAATGAAATATTGAATGTCTTTATTCGCGACCCGGAAACTTTCGTCATCATTCCGGTTACCGCCGTAGAGTCAATTCCGCCACTCAGAAACGCACCGAACGGCACATCTGCTACGAGTCGCCTCTCCACCGCATCGCGAAAGAGCTTTCGGGTAGTTTGGCAGACATCATCATAGGTGCCTGCAGCAACTTTCATATCTGTACGCGGCTTCCACCATCTGACGATCTCGTTTTCCGATCTTGAAATACGCATGTAGTGTCCTGGCAAAAGCATTGCAACACCTTCAAGAATCGTGTTGGGCGCATGAACAGTCTGGTAACGGATATAATCATCGAGTGCATCATGATCAATCTTCCTGTCTACCATCCCACTGGCAAGCAATCCACGAACCTCAGATGAGAACACGACACGTTCTGCTTTCCTTGAAAAGTACACCGGCTTAATGCCCAACCTGTCGCGCACAACAATCAGCTCCTGCTTCTCCTCATCCCACAACGCGAATGCAAACATACCATTGAGCAGACTGAGGGAATCGAGTCCCCACTTTTTCCACGCCGCGAGTAAAACCTCTGTATCTGAATCGGTTTTGAAACTAAATTCATTCAGTTGTGCACGTATCTCACGATAGTTGTAGATCTCCCCGTTGAACACGATCACCTGATTCGCAAAAGGTGAACGCATCGGTTGATTTCCTGCTGCACTCAAATCAATGATCGACAATCGTCGGTGTCCAAGTGCGATTCCTGGTTGAGAATAAATTCCTTCGTTATCCGGACCACGATGCGCGAGGCAATCGTTCATAGCTTTCACCGCAGGAGAAAAGTCTCCTTGACCGTTGAAACTGAATATTGCGTTAATGCCGCACATCTGATGAAATAATTGTCACGTCTAAGATAGATTGATTAATTCGTGCAGGGAGGTACTCCACGTGTCGGGGGTGATACGCAATGCAAGTTCACTGCTGCATTTGCCCATCGCCAGAAGTTGCGCGCTGTTCATTGCCACAATTTTTTTCATTGCCTCTTTTAGCGCAGCTACGCTGCCAGCTTCCACGCTGAATCCGTTTTCGCCATCACGAAGAAATTCCCCGGCGGCGCCCACGCTATTACTAAGCAGAAGTGGAAAGCCGGCCGTAGCAAATTCGTGCACCACAACACCCCACGGCTCGAAAGTACTTGGTAAAATAAACACTCCGCAGGATGAAATAATCTCTCCCATTTCAGAAGGTTGGCGAAAGCCCAGATGCTTGATCTTTGGATGTTCGAATGGAGGTACCTCTCCTTTGCCAAGACACCACAGTTCCCAATCCATCTCCCGATCTGCTGCAAGTTCTGCAAACGCTCTCCACAATGTTTCGACGCCTTTTTCCTGCGAATACCGGCCTACATATACAAATCGGTGCGGAAAAACCTCCTGCTTGCTTTTCAATGACTGTGCGTAGAAAACGTTGAACGTTTCAACATCACAAGAATAGGCTCCTGTTCGGATATGACTCGTATCAAAACCAATGTGAACCGCAAAGTCACGCTGTTGTTCTCCGGGAACGAAGCACGCCGTAAATCTCTCCTTGAAATAACGCCGACCCGCAATACCAGCGATACGTTGCTTCAGACTTCCTGTCCACCAATTATCAAATCCCAAAATAACCGGAATCGATCTACGAAACTTTTTACATACATGCATGTAAGGTTTATAAGCCCACCCTCCACAAAACAAAGCGTCGGGGCTCTCCGCAATAATGAAATTCATCAAAGCCTCACTGGAAAAACTCTCACGGTCGACAAAACGGATATTATTTGTTTGCTCGAGAATAAATGGAGCAACTTCGTTCGACTTCTTTCTGATCACCACAATTTCTGCATCATATTTTTCCGCATATCTCCCGACACAGACAGTAAAATACGGAGCAAGCTCCTCGTACAAAATAACGACTTTCATATAGGTAGAAATCCCTACTAAGTTATTATTTTTGAAAGAACATCCAGTGCGCCATTATGGCAATTACCATTCGTTTTTATGAACCTCAAATGAAGCAGCAGGTAACTGCGTTGTTCAGCAGACAGTATGGCGTAGCTGAGCAAACTTTTTCTAAGTTGCTGGATCATTTCTATGATCATCCTTACCAGCAAAATAAATCGATCAGAATTGTTGCTGTTGACGCTGATAAAGTGGTAGGATTTCAATCTTTTTTTTACTGGCCCTATACTTTTCAAAAACGAGATGTAAACGTTTTTCAGTCAGGCAACTCGCTGGTGCATCCTGATTACAGAGGCCAAAAGATATTCGCACGACTGCTTGAATTTCTCGATCAACATAGAGCAGAGCTAAGGATTGACATCCTTATCGGATTTCCGATTGTTGCCTCCAAAAACAGTTTGTTACGAAATAACTGGAAACACCTGCTTGATCTGCAGTGGTATGTGTGTCGCGGAAGCGCACTTTCAATGTTTACTTCAGAAGAGAAGCAACTAAACAGCTGTTTCTCTTCTGCACCCATAAGCCAGCTGACTGATGATTCAGCAAATTACATCCGGCTTTCGTCAGATCCGCAGTTCCTGAAGTGGCGCAGCGATTATTCGACCGATCAACCTTACCGTTATTTCCAATACGAATCTGCAAGCGGTGTCACCGAATTTACATTAAAGGTGTCGCGCCGAAAACGGATCATTCGCGAGTTGATTATTGGTGATATTAAATCAACTACCTATAGCAACGAACATATCTCTGCCGCACTTCGGAAATTAGTTGCGGATGTGCGCAAGTACAGGACCTCGACAATCATTTCTTTTGCATCCAATCCGAACAACACAAGAATCAACCGTGACGTTCTGAAAAGCGCAGGATTCAATCCGATCGAGCGAACTGTTTTCTTCTGCACTAAAAATTTCTCTGCGCCTAAAGAATTTGAACAGGCAGATATGTGGACGCTTTACAGATCTGATATTGATACGTGGTGATATGAACTATAACCCTAAAATCCACAACCTCAATCATTACATCAAAAGTGTGGTTGGGAGAACTGAGTTTCTTCTCTCCGGAATCCGCAAAGACAAAAACGAACTTCTTGTTCTGAACTATCACGGCATCCAACGTTCTTTTCTCGATCGGTTTGAAGAGCAATTGGATCTCTTGGAAAAATATTTCGATTTTGTATCAGTCGATGATGTAGAGAATCACTATCAAGGTCAGAACAAAAGCAAACCCGGAGTCTTCCTTACATTTGATGATGGCATAAAGAACAATTTACGCGCCGCCGAAATTCTGCAGCGACGAAAGATTCGTGCACTTTTCCTAATTGTACCTGATTTTGTTGATTGTCCGGAAGATCAACAGCCCGATTTTTTCAAACGTAATATCCGTCCAATAATAAATCACAATCTGGATACTGAACCGGAAGATACCAAAGCCATGTCATGGGATGACCTTCGGAGTTTGCTCAAAGCCGGACACGCTATTGGTTCACACAGCATGACGCACACGATGGTGGCAGGAAAATCAGATCGTGATACACTTGAGTATGAAATTGTAAAAAGTAAAAACAGAATTCACGAAATGACAGGAGTGGAATCGGCATACTTTTGTGCGCCCAATAATTCACTTTATAGTTGTGGCGAGGAAGAAATGAAATTGATCAGGAAGCATTACGACTACTTCTTGTCGACATTTTCTGGTTCAAACAGCCGGGAAAGAGAAAAGTACTTTATCAAGCGTTCAAACGTTGAAGCATTCTGGCTTCCGGGAGCATTTCGTTATGCGATAGGAAACTGGGATCAACGGCGGTGGAAAAACAGTATTCGTCAGTTTGGTGCTGTTCTTTCAGCATCGGGAAGCTGATTCTCATCGTAATTTCCTTCCTCTTCCGCCACTAAATCCTCTTCACTCTCTTCAGATAGCTCATCCAATAGCGACGCCGAAGCCATGAATGTCAGCATCAGCAGCATCTGGATTGTAAATGGATTGAGCGATCCTGTAAGCCACGATTCAAAAAAAGCATGGAAGCCCAAAGCATACATGAGCGGAATCGCTGAACGGGTTTGCTTTGCGATAACAACGAAAGATCGGATGAGGCCAATAAGATAGAATAGAAGACCAATGATACCGGTATCGAGCCAGAATGTGATGTAAGAATTATGTGCATTGCCCTGGTGCCCTTGAATGGATAAGAAGTCGTAGTTCTTCTTGTACAGATCTTCCGTATAACCCCAACCATTCCCGATTACCGGATTTGCCATAATATTCTCCCAGCCAAATGTCCACGCTACAAGCCGTCCAGAACCAGATTGCAGGGTTTCAAGTCGGAAATATTCTTCCAGTCCCAACTGAACAACGATGATTGCGAAATTTGATTCAATAACCTGATAAACAAATATTACGAAAACGAATGCCAGAAAACCGATATACGGCGACATCTTATAAAAGAACCTAAAGAGTAGGAAGATCAGCCCGGTAAACATCGCATTTCTTGATCCACTAAGAATCAAAGAAAAAATGATGACCGCGTACGCAAATATTTTCTCGCGGTTATTCAGAATGTCTGGTTTACGCTCAGCAATAATTGTAATGAACATCAATGTTGTTACAGCAAACAATCCTATTCCATTGGGATTACCCATTAGACCACAATATCGACCATCAAGTGAGGTAATACCGGGCAGAATAAATTTCAAACCTAGTCCTGCAATCAGAAACAACAGCAGTGTCCACAACAGGAAATTCATAAAGTCCCAACCATTCTTCCGCATCGCGGTAAGCATGTAATTCGGAATCAGGATCAACAGAATGGTAAAGGAGAAAGTCTTCTGGAGACTTGTCAGGATAATCGGTGAAATCAGTACTGTAAAAAATGCAATAACTATAAATGGAATAAATCTTTTGACCAACGTGTCAAGCGGTTGAAAATATTTCGAGTCGACCAGAAAAAAAAGCAATAGAAAAACGATATAGATATCCTTCACCTTATCTGCGAAGAGGAAGACCGGCTGACGACTATCCGAAAAAATAAGGATCAGCAAGAATCCAACCAGCAATTCAGCATACATCTGGCGCGATCGCATAAACAGCAGCGACAACGGGACCACAACTAATGCAGCATAATGACTTACTGCTCCGACCAAAATCCAGAACAAAAAGATCAATAAGAATATTTTATTCCTGACTAAATATGCTTTCACGTTTCAACGTCCTGTTTATGACGAACCAGTACACGAATCACTTTTCTGCTATTATTCTGTTTAACTCTACCATTGTGCGCTGTCCGATCCGACTCCAGAGAAAATTGTCACTAACAATTTTAAACGAATTCTCCTTCTTCTCTTTCAGAGAAGCCTGGTTCAACGACATTGCGTTGGTCAACGCTTCGGTAAGTTCTCCAACACTTCCCGGAGCAATGAGCCAACCATTTTTTTCGGAAACCATACAAGCGGTTGCGCCTACATTGGTTGCCAGAATTGCAAGTCCAGAAGCCATTCCCTCAAGGATTACATTCGGCATTCCTTCAGAGATACTTGGACAAACCAACACGTCCATTTTGCACAGCATAACTTTCATCTCTTCAGTCGAAGAAATCTCCCCATGGTAAATATAGTTCGCGCCGCTGATCTTCACTTTGATTTCACCAATAAAATGACATTCCCAATCTTGTCGTTTTAATTGTCTTAATGCCTCTCCCAGTTCTTTCAGCCCCTTCCTTCTTTCATCGCGACCAACAAAAACAAACCGCAATGGCATATGATTGGCAGTCGCAGTTTTCACAAGCAGATCCTCATCTGCGCCACCAGGAATCTCTATGATCTTCGCCCGGTTCACACCCAGTGAAACTATTATCTCCGTCACCTTTCCACCGTATGAAAAAACATAGTCCGCTTCGCCAATATTGTACAGCACAGGACTCCTAAGTAAAAACTTTTGTTTTAATCGTTCCATGAAACTCGGCGCATTCTGAAACATCTCATAACCGTGAAAATTGACACCGATTTTTGGTCCCTTCCACCCTTTCGATTTTTGATGTAGTAATTCCCATGCTGTAAAACCCTTCGCATAAATAAAATCGGGAAGAGTTTGTTTTTGCATGTGCTTATAAATTCTGCGCGAATACTCAACCGACTCCCGTAAATAGTGACCCGGCATGGAGCCGAAAGAAGGAAATTCGATGAGATGACTGGTGATCAGACTACGCTCTTCAGGAGAAAAAACTTCCAGTTCACGTGCTCCTTTATTCGCAGGGTCGCAATGATATAAATCTACATGCACTCCGTTTCGAACCAATTCCCTACACAAGTTGAACGAATGTCGCTGCATCCCTCCGGTTACATAAGGTGTAATTCCATCCGTTAGCAATGCTATTCTCATTCCACACAAAATTTGTAGTCCTCAATGTATGCTTTCTTGGTAAAATAAGTCAGCGCAAGCTCCTTATTCAACGCCTTCTGTTCCTCTGAAACCAAATGCAAATCGGGCATGGTTGTTTGACTAACAATAAAACCACAATTATTTTTGGTTACAAATTCAGAAAAATCTCCAAGCTCAGAGGAAATTAGCACCGAAAGTCCAGCCGAAAGGTACTCCGCAAATTTAACGGGCGACGCAACTTTGTTTGTTGTACTTGAGGTTCTCACCAACCATCCATAGTCGCAGGTAGCCAGTAACGCAGGTACTTCCTTTTCACTTACCCACTGTTGATGAACGCGATTCGGGAATTTGGACTTCAAACTAAAATCTGCAGGCAGATCCCTGGTCAGCATCAGCAATTCCAAAGTCGGATTTTCTTCAAACAAAGGTGACAAGAGTTGCGATATCAGCTCAATGCTCTGCCATTTACCGCTTCCACCTGAAAATACAATACGAATGTTCGCATGTGGCGTCGTTAGAACCGACATCCTCGAATCGAATGTACACGGTATCACTCTGTGCTTGTGCTCGCTGTATCCCAACACGGTTCTCCAATAGTCTACAAGAACATGTGAGACTGCGATTGCTGCATGACAAGATATTAATGCCTGCTCTTCTATGGAACGGATTTCAGCTGATGGTATCTGCCCGTTACTTAAATCATATTCGTGAAATTCTGCTGTATACGCACCTCTCGCATCGTAACAAATCCGCGATGAAGATGAAGATGCAGCAAGCAAAGTCGCAAATGGTCCACGTGCAATAATTGTATTGGGTTTAATTTTTCCCAGTCTTTTAGTCAATCGGGATGCATTACGTCTCCAGTTTCCGATTCCCGGCCACATCGGTAGAACTATTGCACTAGGATCCTTTTCCAGTATTTTTTTTCGTGTTCCGAAAAATCCACGAAGAGAAATAAACGACACCAATTGTACGTCCAGATTTAACTCATCTCTAAAAAATCGGCAAACCTCAATAACCTGGGAAGTGAAAATACCGCCAGGCCCATCGTTGAATGTGAGATAGACCAACTTTGTCACGGATTTTCATTTAGAATCTGGAAAATTCGTTCCGTTGCTTTTCCATCCCAGAGAGCAGGAACTCTTCCGGTTTTGAACGTTTTATTTTCAATCTGCGAAATGCACTTTAGTATTCCATCCATTTCGAATGGCAGAAGCACGTTAGTGCCTTCCGTAACGGTAACCGGACGTTCAGTATTCGGACGTAATGTGAGACATGGAATCCGGAGAAAAGTGGTTTCTTCCTGAATGCCTCCACTGTCGGTAAGCACAAAATCTGAATGTTTGATTAGTTTCTGAAACGCAAAATAATCGAGCGGTTCAGTCATGATGAGTTGCTGATTGGAACGGAACTGATCCAGCAAATTAAATTGTTCCATACACTTAACGGTACGCGGATGCACCGGGAACACTATGAAATACTTCCTACTGAGCTCCGTTACCAGTTTAAGGAGAAGTCTAAGTCCATCTTCCGAATCAACATTGGAAGGACGATGCATGGTCATTAAGACATACGCCTTGCCAGCAATTTTTAATTCCGTAAGAATTGTTGACTTTTCAATCTCTGCGGAGAAATGAACAATGGTATCGATCATCGTGTTTCCCACGAAATGAATATTCGCCTTGTTCTTTTCGCTTTGCAGGTTATCTATGCCGCTCTGTTCGGTCACAAAAAGTATGTCCGCAAGCTGATCGGTCACTAGCCGGTTAAATTCTTCCGGCATTGTACGGTCGTTGCTTCGCAATCCGCTTTCAATGTGCGCGATCTTTATCCCCATCTTATTCGCTGTAATTGCAGCTGCAAGGGTTGAATTGACGTCCCCCACCA
>CAYUTR010000152.1:0-11329 GCA_964447465.1 uncultured Chryseobacterium sp. | reverse complement strand
AGATTCGCTATGCAGAAATACATGATTTGCTTATTGTCGTGCATGATTGTGCTTTACGGTTGCACCGTAACGGTTCCGGATTATACATCGGCAGAAGAAGACAATGGTTCACCATGGATCGATGTGTACGGTGATACCATGAAAGACTTCAGCATTTACGTCACATACTCAGATGGAAAAGTTGTGGCTTCGATCTCTGGGTACTCGCATCCTGACAGCATAAATTTCGTTGAGGATATAAACGTTTCTATTACTGAATACAGTGATCAGGACGTTCCGCTGCTGGTTTGTTATGGGATTTTCCCAGGAACGACGAACGATTATATTGAAGCGTATAGTTACAGCTCTGTTGCCGATAGCGTGATTGCGGGTTGTGATTCTCTGGAAGGAGATCAGATTGATTATCAGATTACCCGAACGTATTTTGTTGCGGAAGAAAAATTACCGAAAACGCTTGAGCTTAATTACGACGTGAAAACGATTTATGGAAACAAGGGCGGTAAGCATGTTTTCAAGAAGTATGAGAAAGAGTACGAGCAGGCGATGCGATTCCATTAAGCAATGTGCTAATGTGCTAATGTGCTAAAATGGACAGGTTCGCACTGTTAAGAATTTCATAACCGATATCGCGAAATATTTAAGCTACATTTGCGCTGCAAACAAAAAATCTTCATGAAATCCTGACGTTAACAGTCAGGATTCACGAATTCCGAAGCTGAAAATAACTTAAGATGAGTAAAAAAATTCTACTACCGGCATTCGTGCTTTTTGGCATTGGTGCTTCTGCACAATGTTCTGATCTTTTCTTTTCGGAATATCTCGAAGGAACGAGCAACAACAAAGCGATTGAAATTTATAATCCTACTCCTGCTGCTATCAATCTCACAGATTATGTGATTTACCGTTACAATAACGGATCACCGATTCCGACTGATTCGTTGTTTCCGCAGGACATTCTTGCTGCGGGAGATGTTTGGGTTGCTGGAAATCCGTCGGCTGTTGCTACCATTCTGAATGCCTCAGACACGTTGCATACAATCACATTTTTCAATGGTGATGATGCCATGAGCATAAAGAAAATTTCAACGAACACGATACTTGATATTATCGGATTGATTGGGAATGATCCCGGACTGACCTGGCCTGTTGGCACAGGAGCAACAGCTGAATTCACCTTGATACGCATGATTGGAATTCAGCAAGGCAACGTGAATTGGGCAACGGCAGCAAATGAATATGATGTATATCCGCAGAACACTTTAGATTCTCTCGGATCTCATACTATGGCACCGTGCTGTGTTGCTCCTACTCTTTCATTGCTTGGCACGGTTAACAATCCCTGCTTTGGTGATTCAAACGGATCAATTCAGATCACAGCAGCAGGTAATGGACCTATGTCGTTTTCGTGGATCAGTCGACCTGAAACTGCACCTGTACTTACCGGTCTTGCTGCTGGAACATATACCGCAGTTGTAGTTGGCGCATGCGGTAGCGATACGCTTGTTATAACGATTACCGAACCTGCAGCTGTTGCGCAAGTACTAGATTCATCCAATAGTCCCGGTTGCAATCTGGCTGATGGTATGCTATCAATTATCGCAAGCGGTGGAACACCCGGATATACGTATCTGTGGTCTAACGGTGCTACGACACCTACCGTTAACAACCTTGTTGCGGGTCTGTATACTTGCACGGTAACGTGCTCGAACGGTTGTACTAGTGTAGGAGGTTACACTTTGAGCAATCCGAATCCACCTGTCGTTACAGTTTCACTTGCTAGTGATACACTGTGTCAGGACCTGGGAGCTTTCATGTTGACAGGACATTCTCCGTTCGGAGGAGTCTGGACAGGTAACGGCGTAATTGATTCGACTTTTGATACCAATGCAGCTTCACTTGGATGGAATGTGATCACGTATACGTACACAGACAGCAACAATTGTGTTGGATCAGCGGTTGATAGCTTATGGGTTGATCTTTGTCTGGGAATGACTGAACTATTACAAGACGGATTCTCCGCTTCCCCGAATCCGTTCACTGAAACAATTCAGTTGCAATTTGTCACTTCGCACAATGTAATTTCAGTTTACAATATGCAGGGCGAAATTGTTTACAGTGAAACAGTGAACGCGCTTTCTGCAAACATCAATCTGCAAACACTTGCGGCAGGAATCTATACTGTAAAAGTTGAGAATGAAACAGGTGTAACGGTGAAGAAGATTCAGAAGGTCGATTAGAAATTCAGAACATTATAAAAACGCCCATGCAGAAATGTGTGGGCGTTTCTTGTTTACGTACATTTAGGACACCCGATAATGATGTGCCGATATGCTGATATGCCGATATGCCGATGAACACGAAGGTGAATAGTCACAGCTTTCCGTTATCGAAACAAATAGCCTATGCCTTCGGGATGATGGGATGGGGAATTATGGTCAACCTGATCAGTGTGATCATTGTTTACCTGTACGTTCCGCCTGATGCGAGTGGATTACCGACTCTGATAACGCAAGCAACAATCTTCGGGATATTCAATGTGATTGCGATCATCACAGCAAGTGGAAGATTGATCGACGCGATTTACGATCCGTTTATTGCGCAGTTCAGCGATCAGAGTAAAAATCCGAAGGGTCGAAGAATTCCGATTATGAAGTGGGCGATCATTCCTTCGTTCGTGTTTTGCGTTCTCGTGTTTTATCCACTTACCCAAACCGAGAGCACAACGAACATTGTTTGGTTGGTGATAACGCTGATTTTGTTTTACGTTTCTTCCACGAGTTACATCATTCCATACAACGCGCTGCTGCCCGAGCTTGCACAAGATTCAGCGGCGCAGGTGCGACTGGCAACATGGCAATCGGTAGGATATGTTGTAGGCATAGGGGTTGCATCAAACGCATTCAATCTTACCGATGTCCTGCACGTGGGTCTCGACATGGATTCCCGACTGAATGCGCTTCAATTAACGGTGGTAATTCTCGCCTCGCTGGGCGCAGTTTGCATGTTGATTCCTGTGCTTGCAATTGACGAACGAAAATACGGATCGAAGAAACCGCATGCCGTACCAATGCGCGAAGCATTGCGCGAAACACTGACGAACAGAAATTTCCTGCTGTTCGTGGTTGCTGATTTTTCGTATTTCATCAGCGTCACGTTAATTACATCCGGTTTACTTTACTTCGTTAAGGTACTGGTGCAGTTGCCAGAATCGCTCGGGAATAAACTGATGATCACGATGGTGCTCGTGTCGTTTCTGTTTTATCCGGTCACAAATATTTTAGCGCGGAAAATCGGCAAGAAGAAGATCGTTCTCGCATCGTTGTTATTGTTGTCGGGTATTTTTCTGGGTGTGTATTTTCTGGGAAGGTCAGGTCTTGATCCGTACGTACAGATATTCGGATTGATTGCGTTGGCGGCTATTCCGTTTGCTGCGCTGAATATTTTACCGAATGCAATTCTTGCGGAGATTATTCAGAAAGACATTGAAGAAAGCGGGGAGAATAAAGAAGCAGTGTTCTTCGCGGTGAGATACTTCTTCGTGAAGATTGCTCAGACGTTCGGGATTGCATTGTTCTCTATGTTCCTGATTTACGGAAAGGATGTGGGAGACGATGCGGGAATCCGGATGAATGGATTGTTGGGGTGTGGATTGTGTTTGGTGGCGGCGTTGGTGTTTACCAGGTTTCAAGAGAAGAAATCCAAGGCATAAGTTTACGGTTGCAGCAGAGCTGCTATTCTACTTCGATCAACATTCCAATTTTCAACTACAAAGGCGCCAAGACGCAAAGGCAGCGCAAAGAAAAATGATTGAAAGAATAGATCCTACAACGCCCGATACTTATGGAACACAGAAAAAACGGATCAAACAGAAATGACACGGATTTTGTGAGAACTAAACTCTCACAGTGTCGGGTCGGATCCCGATAACTATCGGCACGCGACACCACTATCGCTTGATGTTGTTCGGTCGCGCGTAGATCATTTGCATGACGTTGATATTACGCATTGCGAATGCAGCCTCACAGTAGCAGAGATAATAATTCCATTTACGGATGAACGTGTCGTCGAAGCCGAGTTTTTTTACTTCGGGGAGATTGGCGTTGAAGCGCTCGTACCATGTTGAGAGTGTACGTGCGTAATGCAATCCCATGTCTTTTAGATCGACGAGTGTAAGATCACCGGTTTTGTTGATGGCGTCGTTGAGTGCACCAACAGATGGAAGCAATGATCCCGGGAAAATGTGTTTCTGAATCCAGTCGACACCGTTCTTGAGTTGTTCGAAACGAGAATCGGGACACGTGATCACTTGTATTCCAAGAATGCCGTCTTTCTTGAGAAGTTCATGACATTTTTTGAAATACGGTTCGAGGTATTCTGCTCCAACGGCTTCGAGCATTTCAATTGAAACAATCTTGTCGAATTGTCCGGTTACTTTTCGGTAATCCTGAACAACCACATTCACTTTGTCGGTAAGATTGTGTTTCGCTACGCGTTCTGTTGCAAGCTTGAATTGTTCTTCAGAAATTGTAAGCGTTGTAACCTTGCAACCATACTTGGTAGCAATGTGAATTGCATTTCCGCCCCACCCGCTTCCGATTTCCAGCACGTGATCAGTGGGTTGTAATTTCAGATGCTGACACAGGCGATCATACTTTTCGTATTGCGCCTGCTCAAGATCCTGTTCATCGTCGCGAAAATAAGCAGATGAATATGTCATTGATGGGTCGAGGAACAGCGCGAAGAAATCGTTGTTGAGATCGTAGTGCTCAGAAATATTTTTGCGTGACCCTTTTACGCTGTTGGAGCGACGCAAATGTCGAACAGTATTGAATGCTTTCAGAATGTTCAGTACAGCAGACTGCGTGATGCTGCCGGAAACTCCCGGCGCCTTTTCTACATTCAGCAGAAACCATTTGATCACGTTCGTGATGTTATCTGTCTCCCACTCGCCTTCAACATATGCTTCACCGAAACCAACATCGCCATACAACACACAGCGCTTGAAAAAACTACGGTCGTTGATTTTTACGTTCGCCGTGATTTCTCCATCGCCCTTCCCGAGAACTTTCAGCGAACCATCAGGCATCGTGATATTCAGCGTACCCAACGTCATTTTATCGAGGAGACTCATAATGGTCCTCTCGTAAAATCCCGGCTTGTATTTTGTCCTGTGTACCATTATTCGGTTGTACTCATCACGTAATTCATTGCTGCTCTAGCAAACTCCTTGTACTTCGATTTATTTGAAACGGTAACCTCCACCCATTCCTTCATTGCCCGCCCTTTCCCCGATGGATCAAACAGCTTACTTCCCTTAAGACGCAACGCCGCTTCATGTTCATTTCCGGTCAGCTTGAACACAACGCAATTGTCGAAAAGACACATGAATGCTTTACCATTCACTTTGAAACAAGGTTTGCCGAACATCTGACTTTCTTCCACTTCACCAAGTGAACGACCTATTGCGAGATACGTCTTTCCTACAGTTGAAGGACTGCTGGCAGATGGCTTGTCATGCGAAATTGCATGAGCACTTCCCATTAGCGCTTTCTTGCCCACAATGGAAGACTTTTTCTTATTCGCCATACTTACTTGTCCTGATATTTACGCATAACATCTCTCTGCAGATTGCCATGCGCGCCTTTCTTATGGTAAGGGATTTTCTTGAACCATAATAATAGTGCATTCCAGTGAATCAGGAACATGATCTGTAAGGGAATTATTGGAAATCGCAGGAAATACAACAGCAAATTTGCCCCGGAGAAGGCTTTTTGCTTGCCCGTGAGGGTACTTATGAAAAAACGTCGGTCTTCATTGATGTCGTCGATGCGGATATTCAGCTTTTCACCGGGAATTCCCACGGAGAATTCGAAGGTCGCATCGTGGTCGATAAACGGAGAAACGTAGAAATATTTCTTCGTGTTCAGGGTGTATTTCCCATCTACAAAATCGGTTATGAGATATGTTTTCATCTCGCGATATGTGTTGCAGACTTCTACAATACTGCAAACAGGTTTGTCGCTTTTGTCGTAACATATGTAAAACGAAACCGGATTGAAATTGTATCCAAGCACATTCATGTTTGTGAGTAACATGATGCGGCCGTCGGCGTTGTGAATTCCGTTTTGCGCGAGGTAATCGAGAACGTGCTGCTTGGTCGTTTTGCTTTGGTCGGGATTATCAGCAGGAAGCTGAAGGTGTTCTTTATCGCGGTAAGAGAAGAAGTTGAATTTATTGCGGGAGAACATCAGGCGCTTTGAGGCGAGTTCGTCCAACTCATCGAGATCGACGTAAAACATAAAGACGCTGTAATGAAACCGGTGAACTTTTGGTTCGGTGCGGTTGTGCATTACTTTCGCCTTGTAGAGCCGTGAGTTCATTTTTGCCGCTGATTACGCTGATTGCGCTGATGTAAAAGTTAAGAATTTTGAAGTTGGTTCTGGTTAAAATAATTCCGTTGTTGTATCACAGCTTGCTACACAGTTCAACAGCACTCATGTACGCGTCTTCGTGAAAGCCGTAGCGGAAATAACTTCCGCAAAAGTAAACCGGACCGGATTCGTTTAAGCGTGAAAGTTCGGCTTGTGCTTTCATTGCAGGAACATCGAACAAAGGATGCGTGTAATTGATAGAACGAATTAATTTTTTCGGATCGATACTTCCTTCCATCGGATTGATAGACACGAAATAATTTTTCTTCTCGGAAACGCCTTGTAAACTGTTCATCCAGTAAATCGTAGTCGGAACCTGAACACCATTACGTTCTTCGATCCGGTAATTCCAGCTGCTCCAGGTTGATTTTGTTTTCGGCATGATGGATTCGTCGGTGTGCACGGCAGCGATGTTCTCCTGGTACTTGAAGCAGGACAACAAACGATATTCTTCGCCGATTGGTTGTTCCAGCATTGCTAGTGCTTCATCACCGTGTGCCGCAATCACCACTCTATCGAATGTGTGTTCTTTGCCGTCCTGAGTCGTAACAATTGCTTTCCCGTTATCCCGGCGAACAGATTTCGCACCGTTGTTGATCACGAAACGATCTTTGAAAGGTGCAATGAGAATTTTCTTGTACGATTCACTTCCGTTGATGAGCGTGTACCATTGGTGTTGGGTATCTAAACCAAGAAAACCGTGGTTCTGAAAAAAGCGGACGAGCGAAACAATCGGAAATTCCAGCATCAGTTCCATTGGTGTGCTCCAAACTGCGGAACTCATCGGAATAAGATATTTCCACAACATGTCTTCTCCATAACCAAATTCCTTGATGTACTCGCGCACAGAATAATTGCGGTACTTTTCCTGGTCGAGAATTCTTACACTCTCTGTGTTGAAGCGGGAAATCTGCCGAAGCATTTTGATGTAGCGCCAGTTGAAAATGTTTTTTCGTTGTGCGAACAGTCCGTTTAATCCACTGCCACAATATTCCAGTCCGGAAGGAACGTGCTGCACGCTGAAAGACATGCTCGTTTTCTTGATCGGCGCTTTTATCTCTTCGAATAGTTGAGTGAGATACGGATATGTCTGGTAATTGAACACCATGAAACCGGTGTCCATGTAAACGTGGGTATCGCCTTCGTCAACGGAAATGGTATTGGTGTGGCCGCCGATGTAATCGTTTTTCTCGAACAGAGTGATGTCGTACTTCTTGTGAAGAAGATGACCGCAGCCCATTCCGGCGATTCCTGTACCGATAATAGCTAGCTTCTCCATGTTAGCCGCAGATTACGCTGATTGCGCAGATCTTTTGTATGCTTTTGGTGTTAAAATAATTTTTCACTTGATTAATGATCGCGCAGCGATCGGATTCGCTTCTTGTGAAATAAGTAATGACTCACAATCCACTCGTCTCCATTGTTAAAACCCCAGAGTTCGGCGCAGGCCATGTAGAAAATGCGCCAGTAGACCCACCATTTTGTTGCCTGATCTTTGCCGTAGGTTTTTTCAAACAAGGGCATGATTTCCGCTTTGTGAGCGTCCATTTTTTCCAGCCACGCCTCGGAAGTTTTGCTGTAATGCATGCCGCTGACTTTCCAGTGTTGCTCTTTCACGAGATCATCATCGAAATAGAAAAGCAGATCATCACTTGGCATGATTCCGCCGGTGAAGAAGTACTTGCTCATCCAATCGCTTTCATCAACGACTTCAAACTTATACGCAAGTGTTTTGTGTGTGAAAATGTGCACGAATAATTTTCCATCAGGTTTCAACGCATCCGCAATGAGCTTCATCAGCTTTTGGTAATTGCGCATGTGTTCAAACATCTCAACAGAAACAACGCGATCGAATTTTCTGTCGATGGAGAATTTATTGATGTCGCACGTGATTACTTCGAGGTTCGTGATTCCACGTTCCTTTGCCTGACCATCAATGTAAATTTTCTGGGTACGAGAATTAGACACAACAGTGAATCTGCTCTTCGGAAATTTCGCGGCCATGAAAAGTGATAACGATCCCCAGCCGCAGCCGAGTTCCATTACATCTTGTCCGTCGGCAAACTCTGCACGCTGACAAGTCAGCTCAAGCATATCACGCTCGGAGGTGTCAATGTCGGTTACGCCGTTATTCCAGAAGCCGCTGCTGTACTTGAGATGTTTGCCGAGACAGTACTGGTAAAATTCCGTTGGGACTTCGTAGTGCTGTTCGTTGGCTTCGGTGGTGTTGATTGCAATGGGTGATGCTTTGAGTTCTGCAACGAGGTTGAGGAGATTTGCTTTGTTCGATTCGGGAGAACCTTTGTCTTCGTCCTTAAGACGCTGACGTAGCAAGGCGCGAATTCTGTTTCTGATGAGAAAATCAGGGATCAAGTCTTTCTCTACTAAACCGTCGTACCACATCCTATGCTTGACTTTGCTGCTGGTTAAGTTTGCCGCTGATTACTCTGATGGCGCAGATGCGTTTGGTGTTAAAATAATTTTGAAATGATTAAATCCGCGAGCGGATTGATTCTATGGTTATTTTTTCTTCGGAAGCGGCACGAAAGCGCTTGTTGTGCGTTGATACTCGCGATACAGATCTCCGCGGCTGCGAACGGCTTGTTCTTCCGTCATTGGAATACCTGTGACTTTGAAAATCAGGTAACCGATTGACAGAGGACAAATCACAGAGATCCATCCGTAAGGACTTGGCAATGCCATGATGAGAACAGAAACCCATATCATAAGTTGGAAAAAATAATTCGGGTGACGTGAGTAATTCCACAATCCATCCTGGCAAACTTTTCCTTTGTTAGCAGGATTCTTTTTGAAGTTCGCGAGCTGCCAGTCTGAAAGTCCTTCGCCGACGATACACACGGCCCACATTGCAGCACCAATATATTCCATCAAGTGAATCTGCGGATCTGTATTCACAGCGATGAGAATAAACGGAAGCGCAAGCATCACATTCGAAAACGCCTGACTCTGGAAGAAGAAAAAGAAAACGGTATCGCTCCATTTTTCGCGCAAGGCTTTGTAGCGACCTTCTTCTTCTTTCAAATGCGAACCAACGCGAATGAGCAGATAGATTCCTAAACGCAAACTCCATAGAGCTGCGAGTCCGCACACCAACATTTTTCTTTGCTCGTTTCCTTCTGCGAGAAACCAGATGATTGCAGCAATCACTGTAAAATTGAACGCCCAGAAAATATCTACGATGCCATTATTTTTTATGGATTTCGCCCAGATAAAAATAATAATCATGATAAATGAAACTGCTGCGAAACAAATCAGCGGGAGAGAAAGATAAGGGCTCATGAGGGAGGAGGGAGGAGTTTGGAGGGAGGAGTGATTAGGCTGTCACTTTCCGGAACTTGATTATGCCGACCCATTTCATCACCATGATGATTGGATAAGTTGGGTCGAGCTCAAACCATTTCTTTCCGAAGTTCGGGCTGTTAGGACTCTTGTGGTGATTGTTCTGCATGAGTTCTCCCATCAGGAAGAAGTCGAGTGGAACTGTATTCTTGCTGTGATCGTCGTTCTTGTACGGGCTGTAACCGTATTTGTGTCCGCACCAGTTCACGATTGCACCTTGCACCGGTCCCATGAAAAAGTGAATCGGAAGCAAAGCAAAACACCAGTAATACGGCGCAAATTTCAGGTAGAACAGAAAGTATAGAACACCGAACGCAACACGCACGAACCACAGGTCTGAAATCTTATCCAGCAATTTCCATTCAGGATAATTTCCCTGGAATGCTTTCTCGGGCTGAGCGCCATGTTTCGCATAGTTCAGGTAAATGTCTTTCGTCTTCATCGTCATATGCCAAACATCTTTGAAGAAGTGTGGCGAATGCGGATCTTTTTCTGTGTCGCTGTATGCGTGATGCATGCGGTGCATTATAGCATACGCGCGTGGATTGAGGAAAGAAGAACCTTGCGTGATAAACGTGAAGAAGTAGAAGAATTTTTCCCAGAACGGATTCATCGCAAACATCTTATGCGAAGCATAACGATGCAGGAAGAAGGTCTGAGCGAAAAGCGACAGGAACCAATGGGCTAAGAAAAAGATTAATATATACATGAATCGCAGAGCGAAGTGCTATTTGAACGTGAGTGCAAATATCGGCACTAAATCCAGAAGATATACGGGAATTCGAGGGATGGGGATTTCAAAAGGAACGGGGAATGCGGGATGGGGAATGCGGGACGAGGTACGGGGAATACGGTAAGAGGTAGAAAACTCTAAATCCTATGGATCATTGGGCAGCAGACCGTTGCGAGTGCATGTTTGCCCTCATTCCGCGTCCCACATTCCCCATCCCTCATACCGCGTCCCTCAACCCCTTTTTATTATATTCGTACCCTACACAATTCTTCTATGTCAACGAACAACCTTTTCCTGGTCCCTACGGATTTTACAGCTGTTGCTGATTGTGCCTTACAGCACGCACTTTCTGTTGCAAAAGCAGTGAACGGTCAAGTTACACTCCTGCATGTAATCGGTAAAGAGGCCGATCGTAAAGCTTCACAAACGAAACTTGCCGAGGCTGCTCAAAAAGCAGCTGAATGGTCGGGAGTAGCGGTTGAAACTATCGTGAAAGAAGGAAATATTTTCGATGACATCGGCGGGGTTGCTGAAACTCTTGGGGCGAAACTCATTTTCATGGGGACGCATGGTGTGAAAGGCATGCAGCATATTACAGGAAGTTATGCCGTGAAAGTATTCACGAACTCTAATGTTCCATTTGTAGTTGTACAGGAGCGTGGTGTACGTAACGGATATAAGAACATTGTTCTGCCGATGGATCTGAGTAAAGAATCGAAACAGAAACTCGACCTGACGATCAAGATGGCTGAGTATTTCGGATCGAAGATTCATATTTTCTCTCAGCATGAAACGGATGAGTTCA
>CAYUTR010000151.1:0-11377 GCA_964447465.1 uncultured Chryseobacterium sp. | reverse complement strand
GTCACGTATGCGTTCCAGATGTATCACCTGTTCTCGCAACCTGCCGCGTTGGGAATTCTCGTCGTCATTACGTTGTTCACCGTTTTGCTTTCGGTGGCGTACGACCGGAAAGAACTTGCGATACTTGCGATCATCGGCGGATTTGCTTCTCCACTCATGGTGAAAACCGGTGAAGGAAACTTCGTCGTGCTTTGTACTTACATGCTGATTCTTGATATCGGAATGCTCGTGCTCGCTTACTACAAGAAATGGAACGTGATCACCGTTCTTTCGTTCGCGTTTACAATTCTGTTCTATGCGGTGTCGCTGAATACCGACATCACGAAGAACAATCACCTGCACGATCACCAGGCGTTTCTGTTCGCCACCTTGTTCTACGTTACGTTCTTCATGATGAACATCATCAACAACGTGAAGCAACGCAGAAAGTTTGAGGCGTTTGAAATCCTCAGTCTGATCACGAACACGGGATTGTACTACGGCGCAGGATATTTCCTGTTAAACCATATGAACGCGATGAACATGGCCGGATTGTTCACACTTGTAGTCGCACTGTTTAACTGCGTGTTTGCATTCCTGTTATTCAAGCGACAGGAAGTTGATCGCAATCTTGTGTATTTCCTTGTGGGAATTGTGATCACGTTTGTTTCACTCGCCGGACCGGTGCAGCTCGAAGGAAATCACATTACACTCTTCTGGGCTTCTGAAGCCGTGTTGCTGTATTGGTTCTACAACCGCAGCAAGCTGACCATCGTGAAATATTTCTCGATGATGCTCAATCTTGTCCTTGTGTTGAGCACAATCTATAACTGGATGAACGTGTATATGCTTCACACCGGTGATGCCGCTGCTTTCATCAACAAAGGATTCGTAACTACGATCGGTGCTGTGATTTCACTCGGACTTTCTTCTTACCTGCTTACGAAAAGCAAAGAAGAATATATTTCCGGAAGCTGGCCAACTGCGGACTACCGAAAACTCTTGAGCATTTTCGGAGTGATCATCCTGTTCGCCGGTGGATTCTTTGAGATGTCGCGCTTGTTACAGAATGCTCACTACACGTATCACGCCATGTCGGTGTTCTGGGCAACCTACGTTGTGTTGTTCGTTACCGCGTTTCGATTTGCAATGCCTTACATCAAGATGGAATTCTTTGCGTCTACATTACGTGTGATGACGATCATCATGCTCTTCGCAGTTGTGCTCTTCCCGCATTGGTCAGTTTCGAACATCCGAGATTCATGGTTGCTCGGCGCAGAAAATGCATTCGGTCCGTTCATGCTGCACTACGTGTACTCCGGAACGATATTGTTGTTAGGCTTTCTGCTCCTGCGCGATATTTATCTCAATACAACTTCAGGAGAAACGCGTAACCTGTATCTGTGGTTGATGAGTGCTGTAACTGTTTTCATTCTCAGCGCAGAACTTGATCACGCGATGGTGATGGCGAATTGCCTGAACCCGGAAAATCCGGCGTGGAGAATCAATGACGTTCCTGCACACATTGCACACGGATTAACGTTGAGTCACAAAGTTGGATTCCCTATTATCTGGGGTATCAGTTCATTCGTGATGATGATGATCGGTATGCGCAGAAAGAACCGCCAGGTGCGAATCATTTCACTCGTACTTTTTGCCGGAGTGGTTGTGAAACTAATCCTGTTAGGAATTTATGGTGAATCGCAAACAGGAAAGATCCTTGCATTCGTACTTTGCGGAGTAATCCTGTTGTTGGTTTCGTTCATGTACCAGAAGCTGAGAAAAATTCTGATGGACGATTCACAAACCAATCTATCTGCCGACGATGAGAAAGGTTCTTAGTATAATCTGTGCGTTCGCGTTTGTACTGAGCGCGAACGCACAGTATTTCAAATATCGCGCGCCGGTAAATCCGGTCGACACGAGCGGTTATGTTCGTATTCTTCTTCAGCCAGAAGTTAGCGGTGCGTTGAACGTTGGTTATCCCGACATACGCTTGTACGACGGAGATGACGGAGAGATTCCTTATCTCCTCGGGAAAGACCGACTTGTGAAAGGGATAAACCGTTTCATCGAATACCCGATCATTGAAAAGCACGAAGAGCCTGCCGACTGTTGGATTACAGTTGAGAATCCATTATACAAAACCGAGAAGCTCGACCAATTGTGCCTGGAAGTGAATAACACAAATGCAAATCGCCGAATGACACTTATCGGCAGCTACGACAATGTGAAATGGTTTGCAGTGAAAGATGAATTTACTACATCGTATTACGAAACTGTGTATGACGGAAATGAAACCACTACCGACGTAGTATCATTTGATTTTCCGTTGAGCGATTACCGTTATTACCGCTTTAGCTTTCATAACTGGTCGGAATGGTGGAAAAATTACCAGGCTCCGGTTTTTGTGGTTCGCGCCGGAATAATGGTAGAAACAAATCCTGCGTCGATAAATGATCAGCGGCTTGAGCTTCCCGGCATCTCACATACTCAGAAAGAAATCGGAAATACAAGTTGCATCGATATTGTATTCGCCGATTCGCAGTACGTCGATTATATGCGTTTTGATTTTACAAGTAAAACGCCACCGGGCACATTTCATCGCGGCGCGCGTCTCTACGTAGCAGATTCACTTCATGACTGTGCGAAATCAACTTCATATTTATCGTCGACCATATTGTCGAATGATGCGCTCAACGAATTTCCACTCGCAGGAAAAAAAGTGCAGCACCTTTGTCTTCATGTAGAGAACGAAGACGATCAGCCGCTATCGGTAAACGGGATACAGGCGATACAGGTCAAACAGTACCTGATGGCTTTCCTGGAAAAAGGAAAGTCATATTACCTGCTCTATGGAAACGACAGTATTTCTTTTCCGAAATACGACATCCGTTACAGCGAAGAAGACATTGTCCTTCACGAAATGAATGTTGTTGGTACCGGTGCGCGTAAAGAATTACCGCCCGGTCCTCCCGAGCAAAATGATGACGGAGTGAATTCGTTTTCCCAGAACAAAACCGTAATCTGGGGCTCCATGTTTATTGTTGTGCTGGTGTTGGCGTGGATGAGCGTGAAGATGTTGCGCGAAATGAAGAACAAAGAATAGTTTCCTGTTCCCGGTTTCCTGTTTCCGGCTCCGCGCGCTAAAGCACGCGGCGATCATTTAACTCAATAATTAATTAGTACACACGGGCTTGACTCACACGAATATTTCGCCTCAAGCCCGTGTGCACATTACTAAACAAACAGAGAAGATCGCCGTGCGCTTTAGCGCGCGGAGCCGAGATCACATTGTAACTGGAAACCGGAAACAAAAAACCTGATGAATTGCTTTTCGCAATTATCAGGTTTTTTTTGTTGACCGACCAGGGCTCGAACCTGGACTCTTCTGAACCAAAATCAGACGTGTTGCCAGTTACACCATCGGTCATCACGAAAACGGGCTACCCCGTTTGGGGCGACAAAAATAGAAACATTCTCAGTTTTTCACAAAAATTTGAGTTTCCTGAGGGGAAATTAACGGTTTTCAACGGGGCATATTCCCTATCTTCGCCCGCAAACACTGAAATTTCTTTGTCCTCATGGCATCACGCTACAAACTGCTTAACAACGTATTAGGGTGGATTATCTTCGCTGTCGCAGCGTTTACCTACTGTTCTACAATTGAGCCAACAACAAGTTTCTGGGATTGCGGAGAATATATCTCCTGTAGTTACCGGATGGAAGTAGGTCACCCTCCTGGAGCGCCCACATTCATGCTAATTGGCCGTTTTTTCAGCCTTTTTGCCAGCGATACGGCTCATGTGGCCATGATGGTCAACTTAGCCTCGGCGTTGGCCAGCGCGTTCACCATTCTGTTCATGTACTGGACTTTGACCATGCTCGGCCGCAAACTGGCTAAAATGGTTTACCCACAAGACGGCGACACTGTAAGCGAAAGCAGCATGTGGACCATCTTCTTTAGTGCAATGATTGGCGCATTAGCGTACACGTTCTCCGACTCTTTCTGGTTCTCAGCAGTTGAAGGTGAAGTTTACGCGATGTCATCCTTCTTCACGGCGCTCGTGTTCTGGGCAATCCTGAAATGGGATGCAGACGATAGCGGCAAAGCCGACAAGTGGATTGTATTCATCGCATACATGATGGGTCTCTCCATCGGAGTCCATCTTCTGAATCTCCTCGCAATTCCTGCAATCGTAATGATTGTTTACTTCAAGCGTTACACGCCAACACGTAAAGGAATAATCTATGCCGGCCTTGCCGCGATGGGTTTGCTTGGCGTAGTGCAAAACGGAATCATTCCCGGAATTGTAAGCGCAGCAGGTAACTACGAATTGTTCTTTGTGAATTCAATCGGACTTCCTCCGAACGGCGGAACGATTCTCTACTTCCTTCTTCTTGTAGGAATGGTCGTTACCGGTTTGATGTACACAACGCAGGGCGGAGAAAAATTATTTAAGCGTTTCGTTTATGTTGGTGGAGCATTTTTCCTTTTCACATTGCTCGGCGCAGTGATATATGGTAAAGTGCTCATGACCCTTATCACTGTAGCTGGTGCTGCGTACATGGTCTACAAGCTCAAACAGAATCGAGCCGTACTGAATACGATCGTACTCTCATTCACCGTATTGCTCATCGGTTATTCTACGTTCTTCATTCTCGTCATTCGTTCACAAGCGAATACACCGATGGATGAAAACAATCCGGAGAACGCGATCAGTCTTCTTTCTTACCTCAATCGTGAGCAGTATGGCGACTGGCCGATTGCATACGGTCCTTACTACAATGCGCCATTGAGTTCAGGAGATGATTATGCTGATGATGGAAATCCAGTTTACGCACTTGATGAAAATACAGGCAAGTATGTGATCATAGATGCGCGTAAGCAAACTGAATACAAGTTCGCAAGTGAAATGAGCACCATCTTCCCGCGTATGTGGGAAATGAATCAGCGCAGTCACGTTGAACCGTATGAAGCATGGGGCCACGTAGATAAGAATCACAAAAACCTTACGTTGCTGAATCCGCAGACGGGAAAAGAAGAAGTTTTCAGGAAGCCAACAATGGCAGCCAACCTTGGTTACTTCTGGCGCTACCAGGTGAAGTGGATGTACTGGCGTTATTTCTGCTGGAACTTCATGGGCAAGCAGAACGATGTTCAAGGTCACGGAAACGTGACGGATGGAGACTGGCAGCCAGGAATAGGCAATGCCAACGGTATTGATCTGGATAAGGCACCTGATCGTATTCGCAACAATAAAGCGAATAATAAGTTCTACATGCTTCCATTCCTCTTAGGATTGTTAGGTGTGTTCTTCCACTTCTATAAAGACTGGAAAAACGCATTGGTGGTAATGCTGCTCTTCCTCCTTACAGGTATGGCAATTGTAATTTACCTGAACCAATATCCGTTACAGCCACGCGAACGTGACTATGCATATACAGGATCGTTCTATGCTTACGCTATGTGGATTGGTATCGGAGCATTTGCGGTGATACACTTTTTGTCGCTGGCATTCGGCACGCGCAAGAATCGTCTCGAAGCTCCAACTGGTGGAAGCGCAATGACTCCTGCACTTTGCGGATTGGTGTTGTGTCTGTTCGTTCCATATATCATGGGATCACAAGGATGGGATGATCACAACCGCTCAAACCGTTATACTGCACGCGACTTTGCAGGAAACTATCTCGCCACGTGTGCGCCTAACGCTGTTCTCTTTACGAACGGCGATAACGACACGTTCCCATTATGGTACGAACAGGAAGTGGAAGGATACCGTACAGATGTGCGCGTACTCAACCTCAGTCTCCTGAATACAGATTGGTACATCGATCAGGCTGCTCGTGCGGCTTACGATTCCAAAGCAGTTCCATTCTCATTACCGCGTGCGAAATATCGTTCCGGTTCTTGCGACCAGGTATTCTTCGATCGTCAGAACATGGCGACTGCGAAACCGATGAGCGCTCGCGAAATGATTGACTTGATCATCCGTGGCGATAAGAAAGTAACGCAGCTTCGTTTCCGTCAAGACGATAACGGCGAGCCGTACACCGATACGATGTATCAGCTTCCTACAAACAAAGTGTACATCCCGGTTAACAAAGCGTTGTGCAAAGCGAACGGAACTGTTCCTGCGAACACACCTGATAGTCTGATCGCAGATACACTCAGCTGGACCATCAACAAACAGTATCTGTTGAAAGCGGATCTGATGATTCTTGATTTGCTTGCAACATTCAACTGGGAGCGTCCTGTTTACTTCGCAGTTACTGCGGGTGGAGACAGTTACCTCAATCTTGATGAATGGTTCAACCTCGAAGGACTCGCGTACCGTTTGGTTCCAATGAAAGCAGACCGTCGCGGATTGTTCAACGAAACTGTTGGTTGCAATACCGATCTGATGTACACAAACATCATGACGAAATTCCAGTGGGGCGGACTCGATAAACCGGGTGCCGACTTGTACATGGATGAAAACAACTTGCGCTTCACTACGAATCAGCGCTTGCAGATGATGTCGTTGGCGAAGATGCTGAACGACGAAGGCAAGTCCGACAAAGCAATTGAAGTACTTGACCGCATGATGATGGTGATGCCTACAAGTGTTGTTCCGTTGGAGCCTGCAATGGTTTACGCAGTAGAGAACTACTACAAGGCCGGTGCGATGGAAAAAGCAGATAAGCTTTCTGCAGATCTGTTCACGGTATGTGAAAGCGAATACCTGTTCTATACAGGTGTTGCAACAAAATCGCGCGACAGTAAATCGTACGAAGGAGATATCGGACGATTGAATTCCGGTCTCGATATGTTGTACAACTTCACAACCACGTACGGAAGAACTGAACTCAAAGCGACGTACGCAGCCCGCTTAACCGCATTGGGTATGCAGCCGCCACCTGATCAGCCGTTCCCGCAAGGTCCTCCACAATCGCAAGGAATTCCTGCGGGAATGGATATGGATTCGCTGATGAAAGCGATGCAGGCATTACAGGACACAACCAAGCCGCCTGCTAAGTAAATGGCGTTGATGGTTCGTCCTCCCCTGATGTTTCGCCGGGTTTACCCGGGCGCAACATGGAGAATGTCCAAAACAGAAAAGAAAATTTACCTCACGTTTGATGACGGACCAGTGCCCGGTGTAACCACCGAGGCACTTTCTGTTTTAAAGAAGCTTGGCGTGAAAGCAACATTCTTCTGCGTAGGAGAAAACGTGAAGCGTCATCCGGAAATTTTTCAGCAGATCGTCAGTGACGGACACGCAGTTGGCAATCATACGATGCGTCACATCGACGGATGGAAACATTCCTGGTTCGATTATATGCGCGATGTGAAGGAATGCAGCGCGCTGTACCAGACGAAATTATTTCGTCCGCCCTACGGACACTTGCGTCGCTCGCAGTTCAGCACATTATCGCGTCGTTGCAAAGTAATAATGTGGGATGTGCTCACGTACGATTTCGACAAGACATACGCACGCGAGCATTGTCTCGAACTGGCGATCAGCAATTCACGCAACGGATCGATTGTTGTTTTTCACGACAGCGAGAAAGCAAAAGAGAGAATGCTGTTTGCGTTGCCGAGATATATTGAAGAAATGCTCGCGAGAGGATTTACGTTTGACGTTCTGCGTTAACGATTGATATACGCAATTGCCGCTTCCATTACTTCATCTCGTCCTTCACGAATTCCTTTGATAGTTGGGTGAACCTCGATATCGGGAATGATTCCTACGCGTTGCGTTTCGCGGCCGTCGGGATAGGCTACACCAATCCCGCTAAACATAGTTTTAATTCCGCCGGGCAAGAAGATTTCTGAAACGTTACCGTCAGCACCAGCCGTTGTACTCCCGAGTACTATTGCCAATGGCGCCTGTTGAATAGCCATTGCATGATATTCAGATGAACTTTGTGTGTTTTCGTTAACGATAACCACAACTTTACCTTTGTAATAATTTAGATTCGCACGCCCTTGTAATTCATTCTCCGTATAGGTAAAGAGTCCAGGGGTAATTGGGCTGGTATGGGTATACTTAGCAATCGGGGTTGGATAAGGAAAAAGGAAATTTGATAGCGTATCGATTATTGTTTCCTTAGGATAACACCGGAAATCAATTATTATTCCTTTAGCATCCGGGATTTGCTTCAGGAATGTCGACAATGCTGAAGCTGTAACAAGGCCGGGAAAAATGTATGCGATATCTGGCCTTACCATACAAATTGCTGTGTCAATACCATACACAGGGAGGAGATCTGAAGTGCTATACTGATCATCACACAGAACATCGATCGTTTGAACACTTCCATTGCGCTCAAAGCACACTTGTATCAAAGAATCCTTCGATGTCAGAATACCAGTACAAAAATTGCGTCTAGCCGTGGCCTCATTTGAAGCTCTTAAGTTCTTCTTTCGTTGGTTATACAATGTGTCAATTGTGACATCATCCACTGAGAGAATTACATCACCTCGCTTGAGTCCGCTTGACACTTCTGCTTTAGAATTGCCAAACCCCACGACCACTGCCTTCCCTTCAATGAACGATAACCTAACTGAAGGATTGTAATTACCGCGAGAATCCACAAATGCATTAATATCGCCATATGTTGATGCGTGACTGTCGTGAATTTCTGCGGTCATTCTGATCGCACATAATTCATAATCCAATTCATCCTTACAATTGATAAATTTCGGGAGATAACCTTTAAGTATGTTTCCCCAAGGTTCATCGACCAAATGTTTATACGGATAAAAATATTCTATCATATTCCAATAACGAAACAGACATAGAATTCGATATCCAGCATCCGGAAATTGAAGGGAATCATATAGTGGTTCGTTCTCGAAAACTGGATTTAAAGCGGGACCTAGCCCAACATAATAATTCCTTGCATCTCGTCTAGCGATTCTAATCCGTGATAGCTGTTCGGTCAATACCTTTTCCAAACTTGCATCGTTAATCCAGGAATAATCAGGCCATAACCTTACCCGCGAGGAATCGATAGTCTGAACGGAATCCTGTAGTTCGAATGTTCCAAGAGAATCAATCCAGGTAGATAGAAGAGTATTTCTTTCCGCAATGGTTTTTGATGAGATTATCTTGGGCATTATTTTGAAGAGCTCGTAATCCCACTTGTACTTTCCGCTAGCCACATTCGGATGGTAGTATTTGAGAAACCCCCAAACCCTTCCGAGTATGATAAGATTTTCTACCGTTTGACTATCCGTTGAAATTGTTGTTACACCGGAAGTCCACTTAAAAGGATCAGCACCCGCCTCAGGAGCACTTGCATCATCGCATCTTATAAACAGGAATGCAAGCGCGAGGCAAATGCAAAAACAAAATGTCCTGCTGCTTCTCATGTTCTTATCATCTATTGATGTACGCAATCGCCGCTTCCATCACTTCATCTCTACCCTCGCGAATTCCTTTGATCGTTGGATGCGCTTCGACGTCTGGTATAATACCTGTTCTTTGAACTTCGCGGCCATCAGGATATAATACTCCAATCCCACTAAACATTGTTCTTATTCCTCCTGGCAAGCAAATTTCTGACATGTTACCATCCGCTCCCGCTGTTGCACTTCCAATCACTATTGCATTAGGTGCTTTTTGAAACGCCATGACATGATGTTCAGCCTCACTTTGAGTTTCTTCATTTGTAAGAATCACAACTTTACCCTTATAACATTTTGGGTTGACTCTCCCCTGAAACTCATTGTTTGAGTAAGTAAAAAGACCAGGCGTAAAATTGCTTGCATGTGTGTATTTAGCTACTGCCGTGGATTCTGAAAAAAGAAAGTTGCAAAACGGTTCTACGATTATATTTTTTGGATAACACCTTAGATCGACAATAATACCTTTGGTGTCTTCTAACTTGGGTAATGCGCTCGATAATGCATCAGTAGTGATAAGGCCAGGAAATACACAGGCGATATCATTACTGATCATGTAGATCGCAGAATCAACCCCATAATATGAATGAAAGTCAACTGTTGGGACACTATCGTAGCATAATATATCACCTGCATAGACAATGCCTTTCCGTTCATATTCAATATGGACCAGCGAATCTTTGGATCTTAGAATACTCGTACAAAAATCACGCAGAGCGGTAGCCTGATTGGAAGATCTTATGTTGTCTTTTCTTTCTCTGTACAGGGAATCGACGGTAATTCCATCAACTGATAAAATGACATCTCCCCGTTTCAGTCCGCATGATTTTTCAGTTTCTGAATCGCAAAATCCAATAACTACAGCGGCTCCTTCGATGAATGATAACCTGACCAAAGGAGAGAAGTGACCTCGGTAATCAACGAACGCATTAATATCGCCAGAAATAGTTGCGTGACTGTCATGTATTTCCGCAGCCATTCTTGTGACGCATATTTCATAATCGAGCTCATTCTTGCAGGACACAAATTTTGGTATGTAATTTCTTAGTACCGTATCCCACGAATGACCGATCAGATGTTTATACGGATAGTAGTACTCGACAATGTTCCAATAACGAAATAAACAAAGTAGCCGGTACCCCGCATCGGGAAATTGCAATGAATCATACAATGATTCATCGCGAAATGTGGGACTATTGACCACTGTGAACTGCACGTAGGTAGATTTTCCGCTACGTTTTGCAGTTATGATACTATTCAATTTTGCCGTCAACGATTTCCCAAGAGATTTCTGGTTGATCCAGGAATAGTCGGGACGGTGTGCGATCATTGACGAATCAATTACATTGGCTGAATCTTGTTGTTCATATGCAGCCAGCGAATCAATCCAACATGCCAGCTTCTCGTTTCTTTCGTTCGCGTTTTTCGCTGAGATAATTTTCGGCATTATCTTGAAAAGTTCATAATCCCAATTATACATTCCAACAGCCACTCTCGGATGATAATATTTCAGGAATCCCCAAATCCGACCGAGCACGACAAGATTTTCAACCGTCTGACTGTCCGTGGAAATTGTTGTTACACCTGAAGTCCACTTGTATGGATTGGTGACGGGTTGAGCTGGTTCATGGCACTGCATCAGCAGGAATGCCAATGCAAAACACGCAGAGAAGTAAAATGACTTCATAGAGATTTACTCGCGCACAAACTTCTGCATATACTTCTGGTCATCGATCACGACACTTACGAAGTAAACGCCACACGCTAAATCAGCCACACTGAGATCAATTTTTCCATTCACGGCCATTACCGGTCCGTGGAAAACTTCGCCTAGCACGTTTGTGATTGCCAGATCAACTTTTCCTGAAACTCCGGAAGGAAGATTGATCGTGAGAAAGTCTGTTGCAGGATTCGGGTACACTTCAAACTGGTCGTGCTGTTCAAGTCCGGTGATGTTCATCGGACAACTCATCGGGTAACTGAAGACACATGATGTATCCCATA
>CAYUTR010000150.1:0-11433 GCA_964447465.1 uncultured Chryseobacterium sp. | reverse complement strand
CACCTGATAATTTTCTACTCGTTCCAGGTGTAGGCGCACAAGGCGGAAGTCTTGCTGAAGTTGCGAAATACGGAATGAACAAAGACTGTGGATTGCTGGTGAATGCATCGCGGAGTATTTTGTATGCATCGGATGGAGAAGATTTCGCCGATAAAGCGAGGAGTGAAGCCCTGCGGATGCAACAGGAAATGGCTATATTGCTAGAGCAGTATATGCTGACCTGATTCACCAACCACTTGCAGCAATGAAAAAGCTTCTTTCGTCCAAGAAATTCTGGAAACGGACGCTGGTGGTATTATTTCTCGCCCCTATCCTGCTTTTTTCTGTGGCCGTGCTGATTGTTTACCTGAATCAGCAGAAGATTGCACAATATATTCTGGATGAAGTAAATTCCGGAATCAAGGGAAAGGTAACAATGAGTTACAGCAGCGTAGCTCCGTTTGCAGATTTCCCATATATCACTGTCGATCTTCATGATGTTAAGCTTTACCAGACCAAATTACCCGACGCTGAAGCGATTGCAGATGTAAAACATCTTTTTGTCGGCTTCGAACTCTGGTCAATCACAAGTGGTTCCTTCAAGCTCGGTTCGGTTAAACTCAGGAATGCAAAAATTGTGGTGATCCAGCACGCAGATGGCACCATCAATATTGCTAACGTGTTTGCGCCCAATGATACTACTGCAACAGATACAGCAGCCGGAAACCACATTAATCTGCATTCTGTAACGTTTGATTCGGTGGATGTCCGGAAAATTAATGAAGCGACGGGACTCCAGGTAGATGCATTAATTCTCTCAGCTGAATCTTCGGTTAGCATGTCTGATGATCATTTTGACGTGGAGCTGGACGCCCAATCAATCGTGACGATAATGATTGATAACGACACTACATTTCTCCACGATAAGCATATCGATCTCGTTACAGGAATACGAATTGATCACAAATCAGGTCAACTGGATTTTGATCATTCCATACTGAAAGTGGAAGGTGCAGAAATTACCATGACCGGTGGAATTAATATGCTCGATGATATTAACATGGACCTGAACTTTGAAGGCAACAAACCGAACTTCGAATTGTTCATGGCTTTTGCTCCACCCGAATTGCAACCGTTTCTTGCGCAATACGACAACAGGGGGAAGATATATTTCAACTGTTCGATAAAAGGAAAAACATTGAACGGACAACAACCGGCGATAAATGCCAACTTCGGTTGTGAAGAGGCTTATTTTTCGAATGTCAACACGCAGAAGAAACTTGACCAGATGCATTTTTCAGGATCATTCACAAATGGAGATAGCCTGAAAATGTCAACAATGGAATTTCGCCTGCTCGATTTCTTTGCAAAACCAGATGCTGGAGAGTTCAGTGGGAATCTCATTGTAAAAAATTTCGATGCTCCGGATATAGATCTCACGTTAAATTCTGATTTCGATCTTGACTTCCTGATCAAGTTTCTCAATGTTGAATCGCTGAAGGATATGAAGGGTCGGGTAGTCCTTTCTATGAAGTTTCATGACTTGATCGACCTGAATCATCCCGAGAAAAGTATTGAACGTCTGAATGAGTCTTATGAATCTGAGCTGATCATTACAGACTTGAGTTTTTCAAGTCCATCCTTTCATCTGCCATTGGAGAGCATGAATTTACATGCCCATTTAGCCGGGCACGAGGCACTGCTGGATTATTGCAATATAAAAGTAGGGAACAGTGATTTGTCGGTTTCGGGAAGCATCAGTGATTTACCCGCAATCCTTCATCATACTTCAACTGAAGTCGAGGCGAAACTTAAGATTGAATCTAAAAAACTGGACCTGCTTGAACTAACATCGGGTGATACAACAAAGACTAAGCCCTTTAAAGAAGTGGTCGATAATTTAAGTCTGGGGTTGCACTTTAAGAGTTCTGCAAGGGCGTTTACTGAATCGCCGAACTTACCCGTTGGTGAGTTTTTCATTGACAATCTGTATGCCGACATGGAGAATTATCCACATCGGTTACATGATTTTCATGCCGACATAGTTGTGGATACTTTCGATTTCGATATCATTGACTTTACCGGCATCATTGATAAAAGCGATTTTCATTTCAATGGGAAACTCACTCATTACGATATGTGGTTTCTTGAACATCCAAAAGGAGATACACGAGTGGAATTTGACCTTACTTCAAGTCTTCTGCAACTGCACGATGTGTTTTCTTATAATGGCGAGAACTACGTGCCTGAAGATTGGAGACACGAAGAATTGCAAAGCTTCAAATTTCACGGTCATGCAGATCTGCATTTTAATGAAGGTTTACGTTCGTCAGATATTTATATGGACAGAGTGGATGCAGATTTAAAAGTCCACCCGCTTCATCTTCAACGATTCGGTGGCCGCTTTCATGTGGAAGATGGACAGCTGACAGTAACGGGATGCAAAGGCAAAGCGGGTAATTCTGACTGGCTGATGGACTTAGATTATTTCTTTGGAGAGGATAGCACGAAGCGAAAGAAGCAAGATAGACTTGTACTTCAATCTGATGTTCTGGATTTTGACGAACTGTTTTCATACGTTCCGGCTAAAGCGGAAGAACGTGAAGGAAACGAACACGACAGTGTGTTTAATATTTACACAATACCGTTTCCTGATATGAGTTACGATCTAACGGTTGGTCGGTTGAATTCTCACCAGTATTTGCTGACCAACTTCCATGGTAAAATGCACACTACCTCGAAGCATTACTTGTATGTCGATACTTTATCAATGGGCATTGCGGGTGGAAGAATGACCATGAAAGGTTACTTCAATGGAACGGATCCGAACCATATTTACCTCAATCCTGTAATCACCACGGAACAGGTACACCTTGATCAGTTACTTTTTAAGTTCGATAATTTCGGACAGGATTACGTTCTATCCGAGAACTTACTTGGTACATTGACTTCAAGAGTTACCGGTAAGATCCGCATGCATACAGATCTCGTTCCCATACTTGAGGAATCGGACGTGAATATTGATGCGACGGTCTACAATGGAACTATCGTAAATTATGCTCCGTTCCAGGCGCTAGGCACTTTTTTCCCCGATAAGAATCTGAACGCGGTACGCTTTGATACGTTGACGAATGCATTTGCGATGAAGTTTGGCAAACTGATTATTCCGTTGATGACTATCAATTCTTCTCTTGGTTTTATGCAATTGAATGGGGACCAGGAAATGATCGGAGAAGGCAATATGAATTTTCATTTCCGGGTCCCGATGAGTATGGTAGCAACCGCCAGTAAGAATTTATTGTTTGGAAGAAAACCAGACGAGCCTTCAAATGAGCAGGATGAAATACAGTACATGGATGAAGATAAAAATGTCAAATTCCTGCACCTGCAGTTGGCGGGAACTTCAGAAGATTTTACGGTGAAACCTATTCGGCCACCGAAGAAAAACGGGAAGTAGTGAAAGATTATCAGGAATGCAGTCAGTTCTCGGGATGGGAATTATTTTCGAAAATACTTATGGGCGTACGGCTATTCCATTCCGGTTTGCTTCGCACTCATTGCAATAGGTATTTCCATCGCAACCTGTAACTCCGGGACAATCTGCGGTGCACATGTCGTTGTGATGCTGATCATACATATCCTGATCAAAACAACTTTTGGTACAGGATGAAAAATTCGTAGCACACGCGATCAGAATCACAGAAAGAAGTGCTGAGAGAAAAATTGCTCTTGTAAGCATACTCCAATTTACGAAAAAATACAAGGCCGCAGAACTGAATCCACGACCTTGTCCACCAACCAAAAGCGCGATTAGTTAACTCGAAGGGAATCGCGCAACCCTTGCGAAAAAATCTCTTTACCTAATGAAGGCGTGCTCAGATGAACTTCACGGAAATTGGTTTCCATCACCGTAGCGAATGAAGTATCGTTATCCGGATTCATGTTTGTTTTGATTAAAATGGTTTGCGTGTCTTCATAATAGAAATACTCAGAGTACTGTTCATTGTCCGGAGTGAGCTGAACCAGGCTATCGCCCAACAAACTCGAAGTGTAAAGCATCACCGGATCAAGCTCATTGTACATACTGTCGTTGTTGATGTCCTCTTTTACGATACGATAAAAGATCTGTGGACGTTTGTAGTCGTTGTGAATGGCGAAAGAAAGAATGTGAACCGTATCATGCGTTAGTGGTTTTGATAACCCGGTGCGCTTATCGAAGAATAAAATATTTCGGATATCATAGAATTGCGCATAAGGATTGCTGTATTCCCATCCATACGAAGCTCCAGCCGCCGAATTTGTAGCCACACAGCCGCTAGCATCACTTACGGTTAAGGTTACGGCACCTACACCATTTTGATTTACGAAATCAACAGCAATTTGAGGATTCTCGTAAATGTCGGGACTGTAATTACATCCAACAGGAAAGATCATGTAGTTGGATAAGCCATACGAAAATGGATTTCCAATGATGACACCGGCGGAATCAGTGATTGGTGTTTGTGCAATTTCACTAGGCACTGGCTTGCAAGAGAACAAAGCGCTGCCGAGTACCATTACTGGTAGTGTGTAGAGGAGTTTCATTACGATAGTTTTAGGTCCCGTTTGCCGTGGGATGAGCGCAATGTAGACTAAGCGTTAGTGCGACGCCAGTTAAGAAAGGTTAAGTATGTTAAAACGAGTCGTGGTGGTTTTTCCGTGTGATAAATCCCACGGTTATCTGTAATCTATTTTTATTGGAATGTGCACGGGCTTGAGTCAATGATTATTTGTACATCAAGCCCGTGCACTTTGTCTGTAGTTAGATTACAGATAACCGTGGGTTTCAACCCACGGATTCAGAATTACAAGCGTGATTTCAGCTGTGCATCCAATACAGCAAGTCCTTCTTCAAACGAATGCGGATTGTATCCGAGAGCTTTTTTCGCCTTGTCGATAATGAAACCAGTGCGTGGTGGTCGCTTTGCAGGCTGATTAATTGTCGAAGAACTTACTGGATTGATCAAAGATTTATCCAGTTTCCAGTAGTCGGCAACCTTGTGAACGAGTTCAAGAATGCTGTACGTTTTTTCTCCGCTGATGTTGAAAATGCCTCCTGCTTTTTTCTCAGCGCAGAGAATGCAACCTTCGGCAAGATCTTCAGCTAGAGTCGGAGAGCGGAACTGATCGTTGACAACATTGATCTTCTGTCCTTTTTCCAAAGCCCCCTTCGCCCATAACACAAGATTCGAACGACTCATGTCGTCTGCAATTCCGTAAACGATGATCGTGCGAAGTATTGACCACTTCAGGTCGCGCTGCATCGCGAATATTTCTCCACGCAATTTCGTTGCTGCGTAATGCGAGAGAGGATTCGGCATTGCAGTTTCATCGTACGGTCCATCTTCACCATCGAAAATGAAATCGGTGGAGAGATGAATGAAGTGGCAGTTGTATCCGGAATTGTTCTTCTGCATTTCCGACAAACATTCCGTCATGAATTTCACGGAAGTTGCATTGAGCAATTCAGCTTCATCTCGCGCGGTCTCACATGCGTCAACGTTTGTCATCGCGGCAGTGTTGATTACAACATCCGGTTTGAATTTCGTGAGAACAGATTTCACTGATGATTCATCACCGATGTTCATCTCAGCATAGGTGTAACCGTTCTGAACTTTCAAACGGTTAACGCCACGTGCAGTTGCGATGATGTTCCATTTTGCAGCGGACTGATTTCGTTTCAGTAATGCGTAAACGAGTTTTTGTCCGAGAAGGCCGTTGGAACCGGTGATGAGGATTGTGTGTGACATCGGTGCAAAGATAGTACGCAGTACGCAGTTGGCAGTGCACAGTGTTGGGAAATCTAGAGATGCTTCAACGCCTCTTTCTTGCTCAATTCCGACAATGCTTTCTCATTCGCCTTCACAAACTTCTTCACCGCAACCGGATTCGTTCTCGCATACTGACGCAAACTCCAACCGATAGCTTTACGGATGAAAAAGTCTTCATGATCCATGCAATCTGAAATCAGCGAGAACAAAAGTTTCTCATGTGTCTTCTTCTTGTACAGGTTCTGATGAATGATCGCGGCACGCATGAGCCAGAGGTGATTCGACTTCATCCAACGTTTGCAATTCTCTTCCTGCAACTCAGGATTCTTCAGATGCAAAGCTGCAATGAGTTTCGGTGAAATAAAGTCGACCGTTTCCCACCAGCTTTTGTTGCGGATCATGTATTCGAAAACCGTAACATCTTTCTTCGAGAACTCTTTCTTGTATTTCTCGTAGAGTTCCATGGCGAAATATTGCAATTCGCGCTGCGGTTTGCTCCAGAGCTTTTTTACAATTTCAGGAACAGCATCGAACGGAGGAAGCGCAACCTCTTCGTGAAAAACTTTCTGAACTTCTCTTCTCTCAGGCGTGGTGAGTCCATAATAGTCAAACAAATCGCGAACATACGCTTTTGAAGCAGCGGCTCTTTTTTCGTTCGCATGACGGCTGAATTCATCTTCAACCGTCTGAATGTAACCGTCGATATCGAATGAAGATTTTTTCGACATGATCAGTTCAGAAGAATGTACACAGCCGCGCCACCGAAATATCCGAGCAGAGCAGGAAAAGAAATTTTCTTCAGGTACCAGATGAAATTAATTTTCTCAATTCCCATTACTGCAACACCTGCAGCAGAGCCAATGATCAAAATACTTCCACCGGTACCTGCGCAGTACGCGAGAAATTCCCAGAAGTAATGATCGGTTGGGAATTGTGTGAGTGGATACATTCCTTGTGCAGCAGCTACAAGCGGAACGTTGTCGACAACCGCAGAAGCGAGTCCAATCATCATAGTGATTACGCTGACGTTCTGGAATTTTGCATCCATCCACGCAGAAAGATTATGCAAATGACCCGCAGAATCGAGCGCAGCAATTGCAAGCAGAATCCCGAGGAAGAACAATACACTTGGAGTATCGATACGTTGCAATGCACCGGCTACCGACAGAACGCCTTTGTGTTCATCATTTTTCTTCTTGTGCAGAATCTCGGTAACAACCCAAAGCAGTCCAACGCCAAGCATAATTCCCATAAACGGAGGCAATCCGGTGATGGCTTTGAAAACAGGAACGAAAAACAAAACAAGCACTCCGGTGAAGAAAACGACGTACTTGTCGGAAGCAGATGCCGGAACGAGTTTATCATCAGTGATAATCTTTTCCGGCCGCACGATGTTTCCTTTCATTCTCCACGCCATGAACGCAACCGGAATGATCATGCTTACAAGCGAAGGCAGAATCAGCTTGACTATAATGTTAGTGCTCGTTATCTGATTGCCGACCCAAAGCATTGTTGTAGTTACATCGCCGATCGGGGACCATGCTCCACCAGCGTTTGCTGAGATCACAATAACGCCAGCAAAATACCAGCGATCTTTTTCATCACTCACGAGTTTTCTAACGAGCGAAACCATAACGATTGCAGTCGTTAAGTTGTCGAGTACCGCCGATAGAAAAAATGCAAGGATGGCAACGATAATGAGAAGCTTGCGTCTCGAAAGTGTTGTGATTCTTGCTGTGATAATGTCGAATCCATCATGTGCATCGATGAGTTCGACAATGGTCATGGCACCAAGAAGGAAAAACAGAATTCCGGAGATATCGCTGAGGTGGTGTGTGAGATTTTCACCAGCCCCATCTGCGTCACCTCCAGTGATATAGATCGCCCAACACAGTACACCAGTAAGGAGCGCCGTGGCAGCTTTATTCATCCTGAGCGGATGCTCAAGCGTAACTGCAATATAGCCGATTATGAAAACCAGTAGAATCCACATAATTGAGTGTAAAATACGGATTTATGGTATGCGGGTTTTGTTATATTTGGTGATTCTTACCGCACTCAAAAAAACCGAGATTTCACTATGAGTTTATTCAGAAAAAAATCGCTTGAGTTAATGCTTGCTCAGGCTGCCGATTCCGAAAAGGGAATGAAGCGAACATTAACTGCATGGAGCCTTGTTGCGCTTGGTATAGGTGCGATTATCGGCGCTGGATTGTTCGTGCGGACTGCTGCTGCAGCATCTGAAGCAGCAGGATCCGGAGTTACGTTGTCCTTCGTTGTTGCGGCTATCGGTTGCGCGTTTGCGGGACTGTGTTACGCTGAATTCGCGGCGATGATGCCGATATCCGGAAGTGCTTATGCTTACACTTACGTTACAATGGGTGAGCTTGTAGCATGGATCATCGGATGGGCGCTCATTATGGAATATGCGCTTGGTGCAGCAACAGTTTCAATCGCGTGGAGCGAATACTTAAATAACCTATTGGGAGGGGGAATACCATATGAATGGTGCCATTCTCCTTTTGAAACCTTATACAAAATCGCTGGTGGTAACGAAGTGAGCGCAATTGTTGCTGCGTTGCCGGAAGCTGCAGGTTCAGTAAAAGGTGGAGAGATGTTACTCAGTGATACACAGTTTACTTCACTGCCCGATTCTATTCAGCCCTTAGTGCATAGCGTAGATAGTGTGTACACTGTTACAGGTGATTCAGTTCGGACAGTAGTTAAATCGCTTTCCGATTCAACTTATATTTTCAATGAGGGAACACTGCTTTTGTCTGATGACCAGTTCAAAGTACTTCCTGCAGCCCTGCAAGGTACCATCAGTCAGACAGATGGAATGATCAACGCACCAGCTCTGGTTATTCTTCTTCTGTTGACATTGATTCTCATCAAGGGAACAAAAGAGTCGGCATTCATTAACTCGATCATCGTGTTTATCAAAGTTGCGATCGTACTTGTGTTCATTGCAATCGGTTGGGGATTCATGAAAGCTACTAACCACACACCTTACCTGATTCCGGAAGGAGTTGCAGGACATGAAGGCGTCTTCAAGCATGGCTGGGGCGGTGTACTTGGTGGAGCTGCAATTGTATTCTTCGCGTTCATTGGCTTTGATGCGGTAAGTACTGCTGCACAGGAAGCAAAAAATCCTAAGCGTGACATGCCAATCGGTATTCTTGGTTCATTGGTAGTCTGCACGATTCTATACATTCTATTCGGTCACGTACTTACAGGTGTTGCTCCTTGGCAGGAATTTGCAACTGCAGGAAAAGAAGCTTCGGTGGCTTACGCGATTAAAACGTACATGGTCGGTTACGAGTGGTTGGGCACCGCAGTAACTGTTGCGATCCTTGCAGGATTCTCTTCTGTAATTCTCGTGATGCTCATGGGTCAGAGTCGTGTGTTCTACAACATGAGTACGGACGGATTGATTCCGAAAGCATTCGGGGAATTACATCCTAAATACAAAACACCATACAAAGCGAACATGATTCTCTTCGTAATGGTTGGTTTGTTTGCTGCGTTTGTTCCCGGCAGTATAGCGGGCGATCTTACATCATTCGGGACATTGTTCGCATTCGTGCTGGTGTGCGCAGGTGTGTGGATCATGCGTGCTAAGCAGCCTAACCTTGAACGACCTTTTAAAACTCCTATGGCTCGGACAGTGTCATTCCTGGGTATGGCAATCTGTACATTGATGATCATTGCGCTTGACGTGGAAACATTGAAAGTTGCAGGTTACTGGATGGCACTTGGTCTTGTGATTTACTTCCTCTATGGAAAACGTCACAGCAAGCTGAACAAAGGCAATTAATTCTTCTTTCCTAATACGGGGCGGGTAACACCGCCCTTTTTTTCTATGTCGGGATTCAAACAGCGCTTAGGATTAATTGACGCCACGTCGATTGTTGCCGGTTCCATGATTGGTTCCGGAATTTTCCTCGTGAGTGCGCAGATGTCGCGCGACGTTGGTTCTGCAGGATGGCTCATGCTTGCGTGGATCATCAGCGGAATAATCACGATGGCAGCAGCTGTGAGTTACGGCGAGCTTGCAGGAATGATGCCCGAAGCAGGCGGACAATATGTTTACATACGTCGCGCATTCGGAAGGCTTACAGCATTTCTGTATGGTTGGACAGTCTTCACTGTAATTCAAACGGGAGTGATTGCTGCAGTTGCAATCGCGTTTGCGAATTATACATCAGAATTGTTTCCGGCATTAAGTTCGAAGCACATTATCCTCGAAGCAGGATGGTTGAAAGTTACACGCGCACATCTGGTTGCAGTTGCATTGATCTTCGTGCTCACCATGTGGAACACACGCGGTGTTGAAGGCGGTGCCTGGGTGGCGAAAATCTTCACATCTGCAAAACTCCTCGCGTTATTTGCACTCATCGTTCTGGGATTGAGTGTCGGTTTCGGAACAGGAACGCTTAGTTTGAATTTTACTGATGCATGGGATGCTTCACGTACCACTGTTGCAGAAGACGGCACTACCACAACTTCGCATATCGCTGGAATTGGTTTGATGATGGTGCTCGGATTAACAATGATCAATTCGCTTTTCTCTAGTGACGCATGGAACAACGTAACCTTCATCGCGGGAGAAATAAAAGAGCCTCAGAAAAATATTCCGCGAAGTCTTATTCTCGGAACAACCATTGTTACGGTATTGTACCTCCTTGCTAACCTTGCCTATCTATCCCTGCTCAATCTGAAAGGTGATCCTGTAGGAGAAACAACAGCTGAGCTCGGAATGCAATTCGCAACGAATGATCGCATCGGAACTTCCGCGGCATCAATGATATTTGGGGCATCGGCTTCAATACTCATGGCGATTCTTATCATGGTTTCAACATTCGGTTGCAACAACGGAATCATTCTCGCCGGGGGACGCTTGTTCTACGCGATGTCGAAGGACGGATTATTCTTCCCTCGTGCTGGTGTGCTTAACGCCAACGGTGTTCCTGCGTTTGCATTGTGGATCCAGGCCATCTGGGCAAGTTTGCTTTGCTTCTCCGGGAAGTACGGTGATCTCCTGTCATACGCAACGTTCGCGTCACTGATATTCTATTGTGTAACCATTGCCGGTATTTTCGTTCTGCGGAAAAAGGAACCGAATACGTTGCGGCCATACAAGGCCCTTGGTTATCCGATCGTTCCGGCATTATATATTCTTGTTGCTACGGCTATCTGTGTTGACCTGGTGTTCATGGATACACGGAATTCCGTAGCCGGATTGATCCTTGTGGCAATCGGAGTACCGGTTTATTTTGTGTTGAAGAACGTAATTGATAAAAACAAATTGCAGGCCTAAGATGTCTGACTGGAAACAACTTTTCGCATTCACGAAACAGGAGCGCAATGGAATTGCAGTGCTCTGTGTGCTGATTGTTGGCGCAATTGTATACATCGCGTTACAACCTATTTTATTTCATTCGGCATCTGTTCCAACTGAAATACCAACAGAATATCTCACGAATGGAAATTCAGGAACACCATTGGAAAATGTTGCGGCAACGAACGATAAGGAGAATAACGATCAACCCGATGTTGCTGCAATTGCAGGACAAACTTCGGTGTACCAGCAGAACGAATTGTTTCTGTTCAATCCGAATGGTTTGGCAGAAGCAGATTGGGT
>CAYUTR010000149.1:0-11563 GCA_964447465.1 uncultured Chryseobacterium sp. | reverse complement strand
GGCATGCTCACCGGATTTGCGGAAGCATGCAAGCATTCTGATTTCAGGTTGACTATTATCGGTGACGGACCTGAAAGAAAAATACATGAAGACACTGCACGCAAGCTGAATGTTTCAGATCGTGTTCAATTTGTGGGATTGAAATCGCCGGAGGAAATTGCCGCTTTGATGAATGAGCATGATGCGTTGATGATGTTCAGCAATTTTGAAGGAATGCCGGTGACAATTATCGAAGCACAATGCTGCGGCATGCCTGTGCTTGCAACAAACACAGGTGCGATTCGTGAAATGTTGACGAACTCCAAGGATATCATGGTGAATCCAGGTGAAGTTGAACAGCTTTCAAAAGCCATGTTGCTGATGAAGAAAAGTCTTGGCGATCAAACAGACGTAACCTCATTGAGAAAATCCATCAGCGATCAGGCGCACAAGCGTTATGGATATCCAGCGGTGGCTGACCAACTCAATTCCATTTACCAGAAAGTGATTTCATAACGGTGAGCGAACCAGCAAAAATCCGTGTTGCGGTTCTCACCCGTTCCGATTCTTTAGAGTCGTGGGAATGGCGTGCACTGCAGCAAATAAAGGTATTACCGTTTGCGGAGATTGTATTTGAGATCAGAGACGGATCACCGGTTGAAGAGAAATCCTTCGGACAACGAATTGGACGATACAAATGGTCGCGACTTTTCTGGAACCGATGGTTTAAGAAATACGGAAAGGTAAACGCAACTATTGAAGTCGGCACTTCAGAAATATTTAAGGGTGTCCCGCAAATTGTTGTGGTTCCGGAGCTGAAAGGAAAGCATTCACAGCATTTCTCAGCAACTGACATTGCGAAAGTGAAAGCGTATTCACCCGATGTGATTGTTCGTTTCGGATTCAACATTCTTCGGGGTGAAATTCTCAATGTTGCAAAACATGGCGTGTGGTCCTATCACCACGCCGATCACGAAACCATCCGCGGCGGTCCAGCAGGATTCTGGGAATACATTCTTGGTCATAACATCACCGGAGCAATACTCCAGAGATTAACAGACAAGCTCGACGATGGAATTGTGTTGCGCAAAGGTTATTGGTCGCTTACCAAACATTCTTTCCGGGAGAATCTCGACAACCTGTTGAATCACTCTTCGGGTTGGATGGCAAATGCGCTGACAGAGATTCATCATCACGGAGAAGTGAAGCCGCAGAATCCAGAGAAGAAATCTGTTGCGAAAGTTTACTCCTATCCAGGAAACTTTAGAATGATTCAATTCTTGTTCATTCTGTTCAGAAACAAGATTGCTTTTCACTGGAAGAATTTGTTTTGTCCGGAGACATGGAAGATCGGGGTTGTGAATCAGCCCATCAACGATGTTATTGCAAATGGAATATCAACTGCACCCAATTGGATTTCAGCGCCTGATACCTCGGATTACTTTGCTGACCCGTTTTGTATAATTATTGATGGCAAAAATCAAATCATTGGTGAAGTTTATTCCTACAAAAGAAGCCGTGGACAGATTCAGTTAATTCCAGAGATCCCCAAGTCAGAGAAAGGTGTTGCAGGCGGAGAATCCGATTTTGACCGAAGTCATAATTTTTCGTGGGCACATCAATCATTTCCCTTTCCCGTCATGATCAATGGAATTCAATACTTCATCCCGGAGTGTGCTGAATCCGGCATTTGTCAATTATTTGAGTTCAAAGGCACAGGTATTACTCTCGTTAGCGAACCGTTGATTGATTCTGTATTATTTCAGCACAATGAAAAGTGGTGGCTTTTCGCGCATCATCAGGATAAGCAGAATAACGCAGCACTTTTCATTTATCACAGCGACTCAGTTCCCGGGAATTTTATTCCGCATGCTTTGAATCCTGTCAAGACCGACATCCGCAACTCCCGTTCTGCAGGTGCAATCCTCAACATCAACGGCAAACTTCTCCGTCCCGCACAGGATTCTTCCAAAACATATGGTGGCGCAATCGTCATCAACGAAATCACCGACCTCACTCCTACTTCATTCTCGGAACATGAAGTAAATCGCATTGAACCGAATCCGGATTGGGACTACAACAAAGGCATTCACACCATTTCTGCTTATGGTGATAAGACGTTGATCGACGCCAAATCCTTCCGCTTTAATTTTGCTAATTTCAGGGCGCAATTGAAAAGAAAATCAGGAAGGATTGCCGGCAGATGATCAGAAGCATCTTCATTAATTTCTCGGCGCGTTTAGCGATGCAGATCATGTACTTCTGTACGCTGCTCATTACCACACGCTGGTTGGGAAGTGATGTGCGCGGTGAAATCAGCCTGATTCAGCTCGGAATTACGATGGTTCACATTGTGAGTGACATCATTGGTGGAACCGCGCTAGTTTACATGGCTCCTCGTGCCCGACTTTCAACGTTACTGTTTGCAGGATGGATATGGGCAATCGTTACCGCTGCCGGTATCGGATATCTTATGATCCGCACCGGAATTATTCCGGAAAAATATACCGCTGAAGTTTTGATTGCAGCTCTTCTGCTTTCGCTGAACTCCATCAATATGAATATTCTCTTGGGACAAGAGAGAATTTCCGCATACAATGTTCTACTCTACCTGCAGGGTGCACTGATGTTGGGAACAATGTTCACGAGCGTTGTTTTATTCGACGGACAAGGTGCAGAACCTTACCTGCATGCGTGTTATGTCGCGTATGGCGGTTGCTTTATCGCTGGACTGTATTTTGTTCTCTCAAAACCGCATGTTCCGAAACTGTCGGAATCACGGCCAATTCTTCTTGTATTATTTACTACCGGGTTATTCACACAGCTGGCCACACTCACACACCAGTGGAGCATCCGCATGAATTACAAAGCACTGGAAGTACAACCCGGTGAAGGACTGAAGTCGGTTGGTTTATACTCGACAGCGATCTCCCTTGGTGAAGCCATTCTGCTTTTCGCAGCCAGTGTAGCTGCCGTTTTGATGGCACGCATTTCCAACGAAACGAACAATGAGCTCTCACGGAAACGAACTTTACGACTCAGTAAACTCAGCATTGGTGTGACGATGCCTGCAGTCGTTTTCTTCGCACTGCTTCCTTCTTCATTTTATACATGGTTGCTTGGTCCGGAATTCTCCGGAGTAAAATCTTCATTTGTGACCATAGCACCCGGAATTATCCTGCTCAGTTTCGGAACAGTTTTCGGTCACTATTTCTCCGGCTTAGGAAAACAATACATGAATTTCTTCAGCGGATTATTTGCCCTGATGCTCACCATCTGCTGCATCACCTTCCTGATTGGTACGTTTGGATTAATTGGTGCCGGACTCACTGCATCTATCGCTTACGGTGGATTGTCGATCTTTATCTTCCTTCTTTTCATGTTCACGGGAAGGAACAACAAAGGAGAATGGAAAGAATTGCTTCCTTCACGCAACGATTTCACTTCTTTGCGTCAGATATTTAAGAAAGAGGAAACCGATAAAGCCCCGAGCGAATAATTATGTGCGGAATCAGCGGCATAGCATCATTGAAAGGTCCAACCGATTTGGTTGTTCCATGTGCTGTGCTCATGAATTCGAAAATCCGTCACCGCGGACCTGACGGAGAAGGATTACTCGCATGGAATGGTCACGATGCACCCGTTCCGTTGTTTACGATTGATACCCCATCTGAAATCATCGATGCAGGTCATAGCTGGGCTCCGCATACTTCCACCAGGCAATTTCAGAGTTACGCCCAACTCGCGCTTGCGCATCGCAGGTTAGCAATCATCGATCTCGAAACAACTGGTCACCAGCCACTGAGTTATTCCAACGGAGAATTGTGGCTCACGTACAATGGTGAAATCTACAATTACATTGAACTGCGCGCCGAACTTGAAGCGAAAGGACATGTTTTCAGAACGAAAACTGATAGTGAAGTAATTCTGGCTGCTTACAAACAGTGGGGACAAGCCTGCACATCGCACTTCAACGGGATGTGGTCGTTCGTGATCTGGGATCGTATCGCACACATCTTTTTCTGTTCACGAGATCGTTTTGGAGTAAAGCCGTTCTACTATTATCGCGACAGAAACTACTTTGCTTTCGCTTCAGAAATAAAAGCGCTGGCGGTTTGTCCTGTTGTGCATACTTCGCTTAATCACGCAGCAGTTGCAGATTATTTTGTTGACGGAGAAATCGAATACGAGCCAAGCGGATTCTTCAACAATATCGTCGAGCTTTTTCCGGGAACCAATCTTATCGTTCATCTCGATACCGGAAAAATTGAAATTCGTCAGTGGTACACACTTACATTCAACGATGAACCCGGAGAATTCACCGGTCCGCGTCTCGAGAAAGAGATTCTGCAGGTTCGGGAAGAACTTGTAGAAGCTATCCGCATTCGTTTACGTTCTGATGTTCCGGTTGGCGCTTGTCTCAGCGGAGGAATTGACAGTTCTGCAATCAGCGGAATCATGGCTCACCTCGTACGACAAGATCCTTCGATCAATGTCGGCGATCAACTGAAATTGTTCACCGCAACTTTCAGCGATAAATCACTCGATGAAAGTCATTGGGCGAAACTGGTTGCCGATATGACACGTGCAGAGTGGTATAAAGTTTCTCCGCAGCCCGATGAACTGATGCGTGACATCGAAGAGATGATTTACTCGCAGGACATTCCGATCTGGAGCACGAGTACATATGCACAGCATCGCGTAATGAAGCTTGCTTCGCAGAATGGAATCCGTGTTTTGCTCGACGGTCAAGGCGGTGATGAATTATTTGCCGGATACATGCCGTATTACATTCCGTTCTGGAAAGAACTGAAGCGGAACCGTGAATCACTCCGCCGCAAAGCAGAAATGCGTGCATGGGGATCGGAAGTCGTTACGCATCACCGCAAGGAAACACTGAAGCAGTACATCGTTCCTTCACTTCCCGTGAACATGCAGATGTATCTGCAGAAAAAGTATTTCCCGGATCTGGCGTATCTGTCGCCTGATTTGATTTCTCAATACAAATCCGGTTACACATCGAGTCATTCTCCGGCAACGCTGAATGAAATGCTTCACCGCGAATTTGTGAATACGCGTCTGAAAGGATATCTCAAATGTGAGGACCGTTGTTCGATGTGGCATTCTGTGGAATCGCGCACACCATTTGCGGATGATCACAAACTGATTGAACACGTGTTCAGCATTCCGGGAACGATGAAAATCCGCGGTGGTGTTTCTAAGTACATTCTCCGCGAAGCAGCTGCGCCATTCATGCCTGAAGCAATTCGCAAGCGTAAAGACAAAATGGGTTACGTTACACCAAACAATCTTTGGGTATCGAGCCTGAAAGATCAGTTCCGTCCTTACTTCGAACAGGATTTCAAGGGAATCATTCGTAAAGACAAGTTGATGAAAGACTATGATTCCTTTTTCGAGATTAAAAACAAACCCGAAAATGGCCGCATTTTCAAGTTCATGGCCTTTGCGATCTGGAAGAAGGTGTTCAATATGTAGCCCTTCGCTAAGAATACTTGGTGAAACTTTGTGTCTTCGCGCCTTCGTGGCCAAGCTAATTTGCCACTAAGTCAGGAAGGCATGAAGCAACACCAAGCAACGTTATGATCTCGATTTCGTAACTTTGTATTATGAAATCACTCATCGCATATTCAGCACTGATCGCATGTGCACTTCTGTTCTCTTGCGGAGAGTCAGAAAAAGAAACTGCAGCACTTGACGAAAATGTTGTCCGTTTCGATTCGTTGATGAAAGCGTTCAACAACGAACAGATCGTTGATGTGCGCACACCGGAAGAATTTGCGGAAGGCTACATTTATGGCGCAACGAATTACGACTGGAACGATACAGCATTCGCCAATAATATTAAAGGGCTGAATCCATTCAATCCTGTTTTGGTTTATTGTCGTTCCGGAAACAGAAGCTCAGAAGCTGCAGAATATTTCCGCAAGAATGGATTTTCGCAGGTGTACGAACTCGAAGGGGGAATAACAGGATGGGAAGCAGCAGGAATGTCGGTTGTGAAACCTGAACCAAAAGTACCGGGAGCTGTTTCTCTTGACGATTACAACGCAGCCATTGCAGAGAATGATGTCGTGTTAGTTGATTTTACCGCAACATGGTGTGGCCCCTGCAAAATACTTGCACCGTCACTTCATGAATTGGAAACAGAACTTTCCGGAAAATTCATTCTGCTTACTGTTGACGTCGATCGCGATCGTCCGGTTGCAGAATACATGAACATTGCCGCTATGCCTACGCTTGTGCTTTACAAAAAAGGACAAGTACAGTGGCGGAATGAAGGTCTTGTGCCGAAGGATATGGTGGCAGAGAAAATAAACAGTGCGCAGTAAGATGTCCGCTTTCTTCGCTGCGGGATAAACCCGTGTGGCTGAAGAAAGATCGAGGCTCATCAAAGCAAAAGATTTTTCATCACAATAATTTCGCCAGTCGCGCAGGTTTATCCCGCTGTGGCGAATTAATGAAAATAAAAAAGCGACTCACAAGTGAATCGCTTTTTTTGACTGCCTACTGCCAAACTGCTCTACTGCCTACTTTTTCTTTCTCTCTTTCACCGATCCCACAAAACTGTAGTTTTTCTTCTCTTTATCCTTCTTCGAAAGAATTACCGATCCTTCAATTCCGTAGCCGTCAACTGTTCCGGTAACTTTAATTGTCTCATCGAGTTTGTTTACAAATTCTCCTTCGAACTCAACGTAAGGAAGATCTTCATCGTTTTCAGTGAACATACTGTCCACAACGAATTCTACAGGAATACCTTTCGCTCCCATTTCCTTCTCGATCAGTTTGCACTGGAACTTCCCGCTTTTGAACGTGATCTCTTCCTGAGAAGGTGCGCCTGATTTTCCACCCTTCTTATTCAGCGTCATAGTTACTTTGTACACTTTTCCTTCCAGCGCTGTTGTATCGCCACCAACCATTGCAAACGAGCAAGTCAGAAACAAGACAAATGCCATCAGGATTACATTTCCGGTATTTTTCATTTTATCAGCTGTTGAGTTAACCAAAAATAGGGTTTTGATTCCCATTTGTGAAATAAGATGCAATAATCAGACCATCTGTATTTAACACGATACTAACAGCCTTTTGTCATCCTATCTTTGTCACAATTAAGTCAGGGTTACCAAAAAATACAATGGAAAATCAGCTTCCACCATTGGCAGAACGCATGCGGCCCAAGTCGCTGGACACTTACGTGGGTCAGCGCCACCTCGTTGGTGAAGATGCCGTGCTAAGGAAGTCGGTCCTGAATGGTAACATTCACTCGATGATATTTTGGGGTCCTCCTGGAGTGGGTAAAACTACTTTGGCCCAGATCATCGCGAATCACCTGAAGCGTCCGTTTTACCAGCTCAGTGCGATAAACGCCGGTGTGAAGGACATACGCGAGGTAATTGAGAAAGCAAAAAGTCAGGCATTTTTCGGAACAAATCTACCGGTGTTGTTCATCGATGAGATTCATCGTTTCAGCAAATCGCAACAGGATTCTTTACTCGGTGCAGTCGAGAAAGGAATCGTAACTCTTGTAGGTGCGACAACGGAGAATCCTTCCTTCGAAGTTATTCCAGCTCTTCTTTCGCGTTCGCAGGTGTACATCATGAAGCCGCTTGAGAGAGAAGATCTTGAGCAATTACTCCGCGATGCGATTGAAAAAGACGAAGTGCTGAAAGACAAAAAGCTCGTGCTCGATGAAACAGAAGCGCTACTTCGGATTTCAGGTGGAGATGCGCGCAAGCTATTGAATGCGCTGGAGGTTGTTGCTGATGCTTTGCCTGAAGGTGAACACAACGTAAAGAATGAATTCGTCCTGAAAGTCATTCAGAAAAATCTTGCGCTTTACGATAAGAGTGGTGAGCAGCATTATGATATTATTTCCGCATTCATCAAATCGATTCGCGGCAGTGATCCGAACGCCGGAGTTTACTGGCTCGCACGAATGCTGGAAGGCGGAGAAGATCCGCTTTTTATTGCGCGACGTTTGTTGATTCTCGCCAGCGAAGATATCGGCAATGCAAATCCGAATGCACTTGTACTTGCACAGGCTGCGTTCAATGCTGTTCACACAATAGGAATGCCCGAGTCGAGAATTATTCTTTCTCAATGTGTGACGTATCTCGCTTCATCACAGAAGAGCAATGCTGCATACATGGCGATCAGCAATGCAGAAGCGTTGGTAAAATCAACTGGCGATCTTCCAGTGCCCATTCCACTGCGGAATGCTCCAACCAAATTAATGGAAGACATTGGTTACGGCGCAGAATACCAATACAGCCATAGTTTTACCGGCAATTTTGTGGAACAGGAATACATGCCTGATCTGGTGCGGGAAAATCGTTTGTACAATCCTGGAGAGAATCCGCGGGAGAATGAGTTGAGGGCTTACCTGAAGAAGTGTTGGAGTGAAAAGTATGGATACTAAGATTTGTCACTTCGAGCGCAGTCGAGAAGTCGGCAAATCGTCGTGATCGTTCCGCTTGTTGAGTTCTCGACGCAGTTCATGCTGAGCGAAGTCGAAGTACTCGAACTGACAAGCTCACTGACCTACTCGCCTACTTCGGATTTTCATTCTCGTCCTCAATCGGCTGAGGAATAAACTCAAATACCCACATATACACTAGCCCTACAACGAGTCCACCAACACATTGTTCAATCGCTTGCCAAACCACATCCAGCGCCATGTATTTTACATCGAGGCTTTTTGTGAACGTTACACCAACGACGAGCGCAACCATGTAAACGATTACACCAAGTCCAATACCCGTGAGCAATCCACGCGGCAAAGCTTTCTCGGAAAAACGATCGAGAAATTCTGCGATGAAAATCCGGTTGAGAAGAAACCCGATTACGAGATAAACTACACCCGCAGAAACGAGATATATCCCGATCGGGTACGAAATCAGTTTATAGTCGTTGAGGATTACTCCATGCCACAGATACGACAACGCAAACATCACGATGGATGAGAAAATCCATCCTAACATAAACCGTTTACCGTATTTTTTCATGGCTTGGGGTACTGTTCTGCCAATACCTGCTGGTACAAATATACGAAGGACGGTTCACAAGGTTTGCTCATGTATGTGAACAGGTAAGATTCATAGGTGAATCGACGGTTTACATCCTGTATTTCAGTTATCTTCGTAGAGTATGAAAAGGCTGAAATCTGCTGGTTTTGCGTGTTTTGTCGTAATTATGTTCATCGTATCGTGCCGCCGTGAAGATCCGAGCTGGGACCTTGATCTTACAGCACCTGTCGCATACGGTTCCCTCACTATTGATGATCTTCTGGCCGATTCGCTGACTTCGACCGGCACCGATGGTTCCGTAAGAATTACTTATCACACTGCAGTTCCCGGAATTAATGCGGATACGCTTTTCAATATTCCGGATACGACGATTGATACTACCTATCACCTTCCTTTTGGAACATTAAACCTATGGCCTGGAGATGATTTAGTGACTAATGCACCTACGCAAACTCAATACGATCTGGGTGCGGCTCAACTTGTTTATGGTATCCTTGAACGTGGTAAAGCGAAAGTGCACATGAGGAATGATATTCAGAAACGTGTGTCGGTCACATACATACTTCAAAGCGCAACGTTGAATTCAATTCCGGCTTCATTCAGTTATATCGTGCCTGCTGCAACAAGTTCAACTCAGAGTGGTGAACTGGATGCAGAGTTGGACCTTACCAATTACGAAATCGATTTCACCGGACTCAACGGCGATCGTGTCAATACTATTGTTACCGTTTTTACGATTGAGATTGATCCGTCCGAGGTGGGTATGACAACAGTTGTTCCTGCCGATAGCGTTGACATCGAAATCACTTTCGAAGACATGCGTCCATCCTATGTCCGCGGTTATTTCGGAAGTGAAATCATTTCCATCGGACCGGAAGAATCGTACATGAGTTTCTTCTCTCGCGTGCAATCCGGTCAATTAGGATTGGATTCCATCTACATGACATTCACGCTTGAGAATTATGCCGGACTCGATGCGCGCTTCACCGTGAATAATCTTTGGTCGAGAAGTCAGTTGACCAGTCAAACAGTTTATCTCAATCATTCCATAATCGGCAGTCCTGTAAATATCAATCGCGCTCAGTACAGTTTTGGATATCCGCCAACTATTCCGCAGATTTATTCGTGGAGATTTGACAACAGCAACTCGAACATTGTCGACATGTTTGAAATCATGCCCGATTTTCTCGGCTATGATTTCACGCTGTTCACCAATCCGCTCGGAAATGTTTCCGGCAACAACGATTTTCTTTATACGAAGTTTGGCATCAACGCCTATCTCGATGTTGACATCCCGGTGAATTTCTTTACCGACCAGCTTGTACTGGTTGATACACTGGAAACCGATTTCGGAATTACAGACGCCGCAGCGGTCCAGACGATGAATCTCACACTGCATGCAGGCAATGGATTTCCATTCTCCGCGCAGATGCAATTACTCCTGCTGGATGCAAACAACAGCGTTACCGGAACTATAATTGCAGCTCCGGGAATTATTGCTTCTGCTCCACTCTCCATTTCGGGCGGATATTATTTCGCGAACGGCGCAACACAATCTGTTCTGAGCATTCCCCTGAATGAAACGCAGACACAGCAGTTGCTGAATTCAACACGCATCGTAATGCAATCGATCTTTGATACGGGAACGAATCCAAACTATGTGAAGATTTTTTCCACGAATCGTCTCGACTTCAATCTGACTGCCGACATCGAATACCGCGTAAACAATTAGTATGAAATCCTGACGTTTACAGTCAGGATTCACGAATTCGAATTTGATGAATATTAACGCATGAGTAAAAAGCTCTTCCTTACTTGCTTTACGGCGATGAGCTTCTGCGGATTGTTTGCGCAGAATTTCTGGCAGGATTATCCATTCCTGAATCCGAATTTCCAAAAAGGCGCACCGAAAGGTTACTTTACCGTGGAAGGCGCTTTCAATTACGGTTGCGATGGCGTCAATAATGAGTTCCTGAAAAATATGTATCGCGGCGGATACATGGATTCTTCGTTCATGGAAAAATCGTCCGGGTCGTTGTTGCCTTCTAATCGTTTTGGCGTTTCAACTATCACCGGAATTACCTACGGACGATTGGTAAACGACACTGCCCGCGAAATTCTTACGCTTTCGTTGCTCAACAGAAATTCGATTACCGGTCGCTTCAGCGATGATGCGTTTCGTTTGGGATTCCAGGGCAACACCCGTTTCAAAGGAGAAGAAGCCGATTTCAGTCGCACACGATTCACATCCATGAGTTGGACCCAGTTCCGTGTCGGTTATATCACACCGAATCCAAACGGCCTGATTTCATTTTCATTTTCATTGCTCGCCGGACACAAATACAATCAAGCCGATATTGAATACGGTAAATTGTACACCGATTCACAGGGATTGTCGCTCACTGGTTCTGTGTCCGGAGATTACTGGTCATCCGACACAGCAAACACTTCCACATTCGCCTTGAATGGAATGGGAACTTCAGTTGACATCACATGGATTTACGTACCAACGAATAAGAAAAAGAACAGCTATTCAGTGA
>CAYUTR010000148.1:0-11634 GCA_964447465.1 uncultured Chryseobacterium sp. | reverse complement strand
CTCTCGCGACCCATGTGACCGTAAGCAGCAGTTTCGCTATAGATAGGTGTACGCAACTTGAAACGCTTCTCAATGAAATATGGACGCATATCGAACGCAGGCATCTTCTCAATTACCTGTGCGATTTCGCCATCACTCATGTCAACTTTTGCAGTTCCGTACGTGCTTACATAAAGTCCAACCGGTTGTGCAACGCCAATTGCATAAGCAACCTGTACCAATGCTTCGTCGCAAACGCCTGCTGCAACAAGATGTTTCGCGATGTGACGTGTTGCATACGCTGCTGAACGATCTACTTTCGAAGGATCTTTTCCGGAGAATGCTCCACCACCGTGTGCGCCTTTTCCACCGTAAGTATCAACGATGATCTTACGACCAGTCAAACCAGTATCACCGTGTGGACCGCCGATTACGAATTTCCCAGTAGGATTTACGTGAAACTTGATGTTCTTGCTGAACAATTTCTGTACACGTTTCGGTAATTTCTTCATCACACGCGGAACAAGAATTGTGCGAACATCATGTTCAATCGTTTCCTGCATTTTCTTTTCAGCAGCGAAATCATCGTGCTGCGTAGAAATTACAATCGTGTTGATTGCAACCGGGTGGTTTGCATCGTTATACTCGATCGTAACCTGGCTCTTCGAATCAGGACGGAGGTATTTCATTTGTTTGCCTTCACGACGAAGTGCAGCAAGTTCCTGCAACAACAGGTGAGAAAGTTCCAGTGGCAATGGCATGTAATTGTCAGTATCGCGGTTTGCGTAACCGAACATCATTCCCTGGTCGCCTGCACCTTGTTCTTCCGGCTTCTTCCGCTCAACACCCTGGTTGATATCAGAAGACTGTTCGTGAATTGCAGAGAACACTCCACATGAATTCGCTTCGAACATGTACTCCGCTTTCGTGTAACCGATTTTGCGGATGACTTCGCGCGCAATTTCCTGAACGTCGAGATATGCTTTTGATTTCACTTCTCCCGCAAGCACAACCTGTCCGGTTGTAACAAGCGTTTCGCACGCAACTTTTGATGATGCATCATACGCCAGGAAGTGGTCGATGAGTGCGTCAGAAATTTGGTCAGCTACTTTATCCGGGTGACCTTCAGAAACTGATTCGGAAGTGAAGAGATATGACATGAATGTTAGATTTTGAATGAGAAACCCCGTTTTCTATCGGAGCGGGCGCTAAAATAAGGATTTTGGAGGAACGGGGAACGCGGGACGGGGAATGAGGGAAGGGAATGAGCAATGAAGAATCGGCATTTTGAAAAACCTTGTTTTTTGGAAGCGTAAAAGCTACAATTGACCCTTGCCCCATTCCTCGTCCCGCATTCCTCGTTCCTTTTCACCCTGAACGCGAAAGAATCCCTTTCCATTTATTTTGAACACCTGTTGTGAGAACCTATATTTATCCTAAATTTATGATAATCAACACCATGAGCGGTTAGGCAAACATCGCGGTGGTAGTGATCAACACTCAGTTCGTCTGCATATGAAGAACATTTTACTCTGTTCGCTCTTCGCACTGTGCATAGCACCTATCACAGGATTCGCACAAGGCAAAATCGATTTCGAGGAAAACCACACCCAGTATCCTGCAAAGGTGAAATACAAAGTGGGAATTGGTGGCGGTACAACCTTGTTTATGGAGAAGAGTTCGTTCACGTATGTGAAATACGACCCGGCGCAACTCGAGGCAATTCACGATAATTCACACCAGGATCAAAATCACGATACACGCAAAGAAGGAATTGTAAATCTTCACTCTTTCCGCATGACGTTTGTTGGAGCAAATCCAACTGCGATTGTTTCTGCAATGAATCCGCGTCCGTATTACACGAATTATTTTCTAGGAAACGATCCTGCAAAATGGTCGTCTTATGTGGCGTCTTACAACGAAGTATTTTACACCGGCATATACAGCGGAATCAATCTCTCTGCCTACAGTGTGAACGATCAATTCAAATACGATTTCATAGTTGCACCGGGTGCCGATCCTTCGCAGATCAAAATGGAATTCACCAGCACCAACGGAATTGAAATACAGAACAACACGCTTATCATTCACCTTTCTACAGGCGATATGGTTGAGCAGGTTCCATATTCGTATCAGGAAATCAACAATGTAAAATATCCGGTTGCGTGCGAATATGTAATTGCTCCCGACGGAAGAACGGTTTCGTTTAAGTTTCCGAACGGTTACAATCAGAGCTATGCTTTGACAATCGATCCTGTTCTTGTTGCTGCAACTTATTCAGGTGCGCCGGCGTCTACAACTACGTACGGTCACTGTGCTACATATGATCCATCCGGAAATATTTACACCGGCGGTGAGTGCTTCAATCCTGGATATCCTACACAAGCAGGATCATATCAGACAACATTCGGAGGAAACGTTGATATCGCGGTTGCAAAACTTGATCCTGCCGGATCGAATCTCTTGTGGTCAACTTATCTCGGTGGTTCCGGTCGCGAAATTCCAAACAGTCTTTTCGCTGTCGCGAGTGGTGAGCTTTACGTACTCGGTGCAACCGGTTCGACGAACTATCCAACTTCCGCAGGATGTTTTGATGCCACGCATAACGGAACTTCAGCTGACGACGATATCGTTGTGACTCATGTAAACAACGCAGGCACCGCATTGATCGGATCAACATATGTTGGAGGCAGTTTGAATGATGGAGGTGGTTGGGGCATGCCATGGAGCATGAATGGTCACGATGGAATGCGTGGAGAAATTGTAGTTGACGCAGCAGGTAATCCATGGGTTGCAAGTTTCACTGAATCATCCAACTTCCCAACGAGTGCGGGCACGTATGACGCAACGTTAGGAGGACTGTGGGATGGAGTAGTTTTCCGTTTGAATCCAACCTGTGCAGCTTTATCGTGGAGTACTTTCCTTGGAGGAAGTAGTGCCGACGGTGCATATGCGCTTCGCGTTACTTCGGCTGGTGATTGTATAACCACGGGTGTTACGTGCAGTAACGATTTCCCGGCTACAGCAGGAACGTATGATGGAACTTACAACGGTGGAACTTCAGATGGTTTCGTTGCACGTTTCAACGCCGCAGGTAATACGCTTGTAGCAGCAACTTATTTCGGAACACCTGCTAATGAGATTTGCTACTTCATGGATATTGATGGATCAGGAAGTCCATACGTTTACGGAACAAGCACAGGTAATATGCCGGTAACTCCCGGTGTTTACAGCAATGCAGGCTCCAGCAACTTCGTTACGAAATTCGATCCGTTCTTATTCACGTTAGCGTTCTCAACCGTATTCGGTAGCGGACCTGCGAGTTTTCTCGAGCCGGAAGCATTCATGGTCGACAGTTGCGAAAACATTTACTGTTCCGGATTCAACTCTCAATCCACCTATCCGGTTACTGCAACTGCATTGTATCCAACACAGGCTTCCTGCGGTGGTGGTAGCGCTTACTTCATCGTGCTCAGTAAAAATGCACTTACACTTTCGTTCGGATCATTCTATTATGGATGGCACGTTGATGGTGGAACAAGTCGTTTCGATCCAAGTGGAGCAATCTACCAGGGAATCTGTATTGGTGGAGGTGGAGCGCCAACGCCTGCATGGGCATACAAGGATAATGTGAACGCTCCGGGCTGGGATATGTTCGTTGTGAAAATTGATTTCCAGATGGCGGGCGTGAATGCTGTAGCATCAGCTGCACCGAACGATACTATTTGTGAAGGCACAGCTATCTCGTTCACCAATACAAGTAACGGTTTCCAATACTATTGGAATTTCGATGACGGTTCTCCGATAGACACGAATGCATCGCCTACACATGTGTTCACGTTACCGGGCACGTATTACGTTTCGCTGGTAGCGGTCGACTCGAATAGTTGTAACGTCGCCGACACAACAATTCTTACAATAGTGGTATTGCCGTTACCAACTGTTGATCTCGGTAACGACACTACGATTTGCGGTCCTGTCAGCGTACTGCTGGATGCAACATCTGTTGGATGTACATATTTGTGGAGTACGGGTGCAACCACTCCGACGATCACTGCAACTTCAACAAATACCTATTGGGTAATTATTGATAACGGTGTTTGTTCTGCAACAGATACGATGGACATAACGGCATTCGCCGCACCTGATGTAGGAAGTGATACTGTTGTCTGCACAGGAACTACCCTGCTGCTTGATGCCGGAAATCCGGGTTCAACTTATTTATGGAGCACAGGTTCCACTTCGCAAACGATTACCGTGAACTCAACCGGGTTGTATTGGGTTGATGTAACATCGGGCAGCTGTACGTTCCGCGATTCAATCGACGTGCAGGTGTTGTCTGTTCAGCAACCGGATCTTGGTATTGACACATCAGTGTGTCCAGGCGGACAAATTATTTTCAACGTGAACGATCCGAATGCTACAATTACATGGCAGGATGGAAGTGTTGGACAAACATTTACTGCCGACAGTGCAGGTACGTACTGGGTTGTTGTTTCAATCGGAAACTGTACGCTTTCAGATACTGTGGTTGTGACTTACCTCGCAAGCGTAGAATTAGGAACCGGACTTTCGTTGTGTAATGTCGACCAGGGAGTTGTTCTGGACGCGGGCAATCCGGGATCACAATATTTGTGGAGTACGGGTGCAACTACTCAGATGATTACTGTGGCTGAATCGGGCACTTATTATGTGAACGTCATTAATTCATCGCAGTGCAGCTTGACAGATACGATCACTGTAACAGGTGAACTTGGCGGAGGAACCATGTATGTTCCGAATACATTCACTCCAAATGGCAATAACCGCAATGATGTTTTCTATTGTTACGGAACCGGCATTGTCGAATTCAGTATGCAGATCTACGATCGCTGGGGAATGTTGCTCTTCGAATCAACCAGCATGACGAATGGTTGGGATGGACGTTTCATGGGTAATCTTGTTCAGCAGGATACTTACGTTGTGAAAATCACTTATCGTACAGAGTGCGGTGATATGAATACGCACAAAGAGATTCGGCACGTGAACGTTCTTCGCTAGGGCAATGCGCAATAACCAATGCGCAATACGCAGTTGTGATTTATCAGAAGACTTTTTATTGCGTATTGCGCATTGAAAATTGCGCATTGATGTTCACTTCTTCTTCGTAAGCTCCTTAAACACATCCTCCAGCTTCCGTTCTTCACGCTGCATTCCCAACACTGAAAGTTTGTTCTCCACTGCGAATTTGAAAATCTCGGGACGTGCATCCACATCTGGCTTCGTTACGATCTGCCAGTTGTTGCCTTCCATTTTCACGGCATCTTCTACAAACGGAATTGACTTCACGCGATTGCGATTCACATCTTTGTCAAATTCTACAATGATCACAATGCGGCTCTGATCGCCTTGCTGAAGTTTCTGCGTCTGTTCGTCAGTCACAATTCTGCCGTGATCAATGATGATCACACGATCGCAAAGAATTTCAACTTCCTGCATGATGTGCGTAGAAAGCATTACAGTCTTTTCTTTTCCAACGCGCTTGATCAGATCACGGATTTCAGTAAGCTGATTTGGATCTAATCCGGTTGTCGGCTCATCAAGAATCAGAACTTTCGGATCGTGAATGAGTGCCTGCGCCAATCCAACACGCTGACGATATCCTTTTGAAAGTTGACCTATCTGTTTATGCTGCTCAATTGTAAGTCCGGTGATCTCGATCATCTCGTCCACACGTTTCCTCACGTTTTCAATCTTGTGAAGTCCGCCGATAAACTCGAGATATTCTTTCACGTACATATCGACGTAAAGCGGATTGTGTTCCGGCAGATAGCCAACACTTCTGCGCACATCGAGCGATTGTTCCATCACGTCAAATCCATTCACTGTGGCTTTACCGGCCGTTGGCGGAATGAAGCACGTGAGGATTTTCATCATGGTCGATTTTCCTGCACCGTTCGGTCCAAGGAATCCCACGATTTCTCCCTCCTTTACTTCGAAAGAAACGTTATCGAGGGCTTTTTGCTCCCCGTAATTTTTGCTGATGAAATCGACGCTGATGGACACGTTGTTAAAACGGATTGATTGCGACTAAATTACGCAATCGTTTGTTAATGTTTCCAGTTTCCGGGGACAACCGTCGAAACGGCGACCGTCATCGCGAGCCTGCGAAGCAATCCCATGATAGGAGCATAGAGTGACACGAAACATGATCGGGGAAAGAAGCCAACCGTTTTGAGACCAACACGCTTCGGCTGACCGATCTAGATTTGAGACACTACGTTTCGCCCCATGGGATTGCTTCGCAGGCTCGCGATGACGGTAGCGTGTGGTCTATATCCGCACCCCCATCACACACACATCATCGACCTGCTCCAGGTTTCCCTTCCACAAGCGGAATCCATCAAGCAGCGCATTCTTCTGATCGTTCACATTCTTTGATGCATTTGCCAGGAGAATATCTTTCACGCGTTTGTACTTGAATTTTTTTCCTTGTGGTCCGCCGAACTGATCAGCAATTCCATCAGAGAAGAGATACACAAAATCACCACTGTTCAGATTGAGCGAATGATTTTTGAACGGCACTTTCGATTCAAACCGTCCGATAGGTTGACGATCTGATTTGATTTCATTTAATGTTCCTCCGGAAATGTAATACATCGAGTTATTCGCACCGGCGTATTCCAGTGTTCCTGTCTTCGTGTTCAACGCACACAACGCCACGTCCATTCCATCGCGGATATCTGCTCCGCTCTTGGAAAATGATTCTTCCACAAGATGGTTGAGCTTGTCGAGAATTTCTGCAGGATGTGTCAGTCGAAATTCATTGATCACACGATTGAGTGCATTCACGCAGATTACACTCATCATAGCACCGGGAACTCCGTGACCGGTACAATCTGCAACGGCGAAGAAGGAGATATCATCTTTCTTTTCCACCCAATAAAAATCTCCGCTTACAATATCCTTAGGTTGGTACACTACAAATGATCCGGGCAAGGTGTATTCTACGGTGCGATGCGAAGGCAGAATTGCTTTTTGTATCCGCTCAGCATAGGCGATGCTATCCCGCACTTCTTTGTTCTTCACCTCAAGTTCCGTTTTCTGCTGATTCATTTTCTTAACCGCTTCACCGCGGAAACGGATAAACAAAATGGCCACTGTGATGTTCAGCAATAAAGGAGTCATAAAATACTTCGGAGTGCTTTCAATAACGGGTTCAAGATCGAGATGTGCATTTACTGCATAGTTTCCTACAAATGCCATGATGATGGAATTGACCACGATAAGGATCAATCCCCATTTTATTCCGTAGAGAAATAATGCAAAAAGGCAGAAGAGGACGGTCCACAACAGTGACCCGGCGGACATAACGCCTTGATCCATGATGACCATTGCCGAACCAACAAGTATTTGCTGCGCGATGTACCAATTCGAAACGAGCCTTACGTTTTGCGTGAACTTAAGCAGGAATGGAAGTGACATGAGGCTGATGCAAGCAAAAGTGATTACTGCAGCGTGATAATAAAGGTGGTCTGCCAGCAAGTTGACATAGAAGAGTCCGCCCAGTACAATAAAGCTCAGGGCATAGTAATACAACAATTCAATCTTGGCGCGTTCGAAAACATCATCCGTTTTTGCCAGGTAATCGCCGATAAACCAGTTGTGGAAACGCTTCATTGAGGTAGCAAAATAGGGAAAATTCTCACAGTAGGCAGTAGTTCAGTAGGCAGTAGGCAGTAAAAAGGGAAGGTTCGAAGATTGCTTGACATGACGGGTCATGTAACACTTTGAGGATGGCGAACTTTTTTGCTTGACTGCCTACTGCCTACTGAACTACTGCCTACTTTTGTTTTGATGAGAACGGGCGTCGTTATTCGATCAACAGGAAGCTGGTACACGGTCGCATTTGACAATGGTACCCGTGCGGAGTGCAGACTGAAAGGTTCATTCCGTATGAAAGGTGCGAACCTGCGCAACACGAATCCGATTTCTGTTGGCGATCGTGTAGATACAGAAACCGATGTGAATGGAGATGCTGTGATTTCATTCCTGCATGAGCGGAAAAATTACATCATACGCAGAAGTACGAAGTTGTCTAAGCAGACGCACATTCTTGCGGCAAATCTCGATCGCGCGTGGGTGATGGCAACACTGGCGAAACCGCGTACCTCAACCGGATTTATTGATCGCTTTCTTGTAACGGCAGAAGCGTATTCTATTCCGGCTTCCATCATTTTCAACAAGAGTGATCTGCTCGATGAAGAAGAAACAGAATACGTAGAAGCGCTGATGGATCTTTATCGTCATCTCGGATACACCTGTTGGCTGATCAATGCAGAGAACGCTGCAGACATCAAAAAGCTGAAACCGGAATTCGACGGGAAAGTGAATTTGATTTGTGGACATTCTGGTGTTGGAAAGAGCACTTTCATTAATGCGATTCAGCCGGAGCTCAAATTGAAAACCGGAATTATTTCGAAGGCACACAGTAAGGGCATGCACACGACAACGTTTGCAGAAATGTTTCCGCTGGATAAAGGCGGTTGGATCATTGATACACCCGGAATCAAAGAACTTGGAATCATTCACATCGAGCGTGAAGAGCTTTCCCATTTCTTTCCGGAGATGCGTGACCTTATGGGAAAATGCAAATACGACGGGTGCATGCACGACAAAGAACCCGGTTGCGCCGTGATTGCGGCTGTGGAGAACAGCAGAATTGCAGTAACGCGTTACGAATGTTATCTGCAAATACTCAATGGAGAAGAATTGCAGAAAGAATACGACAAACCATCTGATAAGAAATGAGAATTCTTGTACAGCGGGTTTCGTCAGCTTCCGTTACGATTGATGGAAAAATTCATTCTTCAATCGGAAATGGTTTGCTCGTGCTGGTTGGAATTGAAGAGGCTGACAATAACGAAGACATTTCCTGGCTGTCGCAGAAAATTGTCAACCTGCGAATATTTCCGGATGCAGAAGGAGTGATGAATGTTTCCGTGAAAGATTGCGGAGGAGAAATTATTGCAGTAAGTCAGTTCACATTACATGCTGCAACGAAAAAAGGAAATCGGCCTTCGTACATCAAAGCGGCGAAACCGGAAGTAGCGATACCGTTGTATGAATCATTCGTGAAAGTGTTGGAGCAGGAGCTTGGAAAATCAATCGGAACCGGAGTGTTTGGTGCAGATATGAAAGTGGCGTTGGTGAATGATGGACCTGTTACTATTTGGATAGATTCGAAGAGCCGGGAATGAGTTGCAGTTGCAGTGGCAGCGGCAGTCAGTTTGAAGTATTTTTATCGTTTGAAGCAAACCACATGATATACAACAGAATTTCTAAACTGAGCACTGGACTGCTACTGCTACTGCCACTGCTACTTTTTTCTTGTTTTCACAAGGACGTAATGAACGACCGCGCCGATGACGTGAGTCAATCATTCATTTACGTGGGCGATGATGAAACATACATCATTACTCAGGAATTGATTTTCCAGGCAACATCGAAATCGAGTGGAGGAGGAATGACCAAAATATCCGGTTACAACGAATGTCGTTTGACTTCCTACGATCTGGCTACCGGCGCAATGTTAGGTCGCGTTGAAATTGGTGATGCGATTGACGAGGGATGTAAAATTCTCGGATTCGGTAATGAACTGGTTTGGTGCTACAGCGTCGATAAGGAGTTGGGTCTGCATTCACGCGATCCGAAAACGCTGGAAGTGGTGAAAAAAGAAAGTGAGCTCACAGCGCTGGTGAAATTTGATTTCTCACGTCCGGAGTGGATGAACATCGAACAATATTACGGGTGCGAAGTAGGCTATGGTAAATTGGTGCTTACCGACATGGAGGGGCTGCACTATTATTTCAATCCGGCAAATGATTCGTTAACGGAAACAGAAGCGACTATGCCGGAAGTTGAATGGAGTCCGGATTATCTCAGTTCGTCGGCCTATTTCTCCCAGGAGGATTATGTTTCTTTTTTTGGAGATGATGATCGCAAAAAAATGCGCTGGAAGTACGAAGATTCAACAGCCGATCTTCCATTTCTGAAGCCTTCCTATTTTATCGACCTGAATACACAGCACAAAGCAGAGCGAACGCAAAAATTTATCAACGACGCAACTGCAAAGCGCGACTCGATCAGGAAACAGCTGGATCAATTGTTGGTTGATCATCCTATTTTCAAAGAAGAAAATCCAGGTTGGGATAAATTGACTTCCGAAGAACGCGATATGCGCAGCGACGTGTATGGAATTCAACGTGACCTACAGTATGCTGAGGATGATCTCAAGAAACTTACTGGCGATTTCGACGACAGCAATGACTATGCGCTTAATGATAAAGCTAACAGCGCCATCGTGTATTCCGCGAGCACGGTTTCGGATACAGCACGTGCTATTCTTACCTGCGTTGACATGACCAAGCCGAAGAATTTCATCGAGCGCTGGCATCTCGATCTCACGTCGTTCTATTTCGATCCCGACAAAGCAGAAGGTGCAGGTGTATTTGATGAAGGCAATCCTGAATTCCGTTATCGCTGGGCAGATATCTGCGATGGAAAATTCGTAATGATCGCACAGCTGCAGATGATTTGTGTGGACATGGCTACCGGAAAGAAGCTCTGGGAAATTCAGCTCTGATGGCCGTACGTCGCTTACGTGTTCTTGTTGCGCAGGAGTGTCAGATTCCGGTGAATGAAGCAGTGACTTACATTAACGATGGTCGCGTGAGAGTAAATGACGAAGCTGCAACAACTCAGCGTTTAGTCAGCGAACTGGATGTGGTTACACTCGACGGGAATGTAATCTCCAACAAAATTGAGTTGACGTATGTTCTCTTCAATAAGCCTCGCGGTATCGAGTGCACGATGAATGAAAATATTCCGGACAATCTTCTTACGGTTTTCAAACATCGCATGCGTTTATATCCTGTCGGTCGACTCGACAAGGAATCTGAAGGATTGCTGCTCATGATCAACGACGGAAAATTGTATCATGAAATCGCGCACGCCGATAGTAAGAGGGAAAAAGAATATTACGTAGAAGTTCACAAACCCATTGATGCAGCTTTCATTGAGAATATGCGCAACGGTGTGAAAATATTAAACACGCTTACGGATCCTTGCGAAGTTTTTCCTGATGAAAAGAACGATCACGCATTCCGAATTATTCTGAAACAAGGAATGAACCGACAGATACGGAGGATGTCATACAATCTCGGGTTCTCTGTACATCGACTTGTACGAACGAGAATTATGCATTTGACGATTGATGGAGTGAATGCTGGTGAGTGGCGGGATCTTACTCACGATGAACTGGAGCCGCTGGTAGAACTTTGCCGCTGATTACGCTGATTTCGCAGATGTAATACTTGAAAAAATAATTTTTAAATTGATTTAATCGCTAGCGATTTGATCGAACACCGAATAAAGGACTTCGATCAATTGAAAATTATTTTGTAGAAAACAACGGATCAGCGACATCAGCGTAATCTGCGGCAACTACTTACACTGTCGTCTCTCGACTCCCATCTCCCGTCTCATTCATTGCGCGCGAAAGATTCTCTTTATAATTCCCCGGCCTCACGCCAATCACTTCTACATCTTGTTGCGAAGGGTGCGCCCGCATGAGTTTTAATCCCTGAAGATTATCGTGATTGATCGGAAGTGTAA
>CAYUTR010000147.1:0-11652 GCA_964447465.1 uncultured Chryseobacterium sp. | reverse complement strand
ACGGAAAATACTGATCAAACGGATTTTATCTTTGCGTTCCTTTGCGGCTTAGCGTCTTTGTGGTTGAAAATGAGAAAGCTGATTTAAGGCGTCAAGAAAGTATGCACCGCGCTCAACCATGGCAGGCGATATTGATTGAGATAGTTTTCATGCCCTGCTTCGGAAAAAGTCACAAGTTGCTTTGCTCCTGAAAGATTCGCATAAATCTCATCAATCTCTTTCCGACTCACTTTCGGATCTTTCTCTCCGTACATCAGCAATACCGGAATCTTGATGTTCTTCGCATATTCTGTTGGTATATGCCCGAACGCCCAGAATCCATTTTCAATTCCGCCCCAGAAAACAAGCAATCCGGCCATGGGAAAAGTTGGCATGTTCATCATATCAAATCTTGAACAAGTTGTTTGATACATAGAACCGAACGGACACTCTAGAATTGCTTTTGAAACTGCAATATCGTTTTCGCTGAGGGCTTTCATAATTGCAACCGCACCCATTGATGTGCCGAACAATAGAATATTTTCTTCGCCCTGCCCGGTAAGATATTCGCAACAGTTTTTCACCTGATCTGCTTCGTAGAATCCAATCGTGCATTGATTGCCGGGCGATCCACCTGAGCCCATGAAGTCGGGTAGGAGTACGGAGTAGTTCATCGCGAGAAACTCATCCGCTTTATCGAGCATGGTAGATTTTGTGCCGCCATATCCGTGACAAACAACAACAGTACCAATAGAACTATCAGCTTTGATCAACCAGCATTCAGAAGGAAACTCTCCATCAATCGTGATTGTTTCGTAAGGAACTTCGGGAACAATTTTATTGATTGGTTTTGGATTGTCGACTCCTGTTAGAACCGTTCCGACTTTCGACCAGAATCCCTGTTCCTCCATCGAAGTTTTCGCTCCGTCACTTTCCGAAAAATGGGTGAAACTATAAGCGTGAAATGCGGCGAGGATGTTGACGAATACGAACAGCGTAGCCAATGTCCAAAGTGATCGCTTAATCCATACATGTTTTTTCATCGGCTTGTCATTCCTCGGTACGTCTGAAATCGTGACAAATTAAATAAAGGCGACTACTCGGCCTGACAAGCCCGGTGTGGCAAATCACATTGGGTTATTGGAATTCATGATTCACTCTTTTCACTGCAGGTAACAACGATTGAATCTGCACAGGCGCACATTTTCACATCGGCACATCAACGAAGGTCCATCACGCAACACTTCTTGTATTTCTTGTGTTCACCAAACGCCACACCGAGCTTTGAGTAATTCGGATTCAGGATATTCTTGCGGTGACCCAATGATGCAATACCTTCATCAATCAGTAACTGCAGCACAATATCCTTAGCGCGGTATTTTCCGAAGGAGCAATTTTCCGCGAGGTAATCTTCAGTACACTTTCTCCGGTCGTGACCGGTGTTACCGCTCGCTGCGAGTTCAAGTTGAAAACACTCGGCCATGAGTGTCAAAGCAGAATCGGGTTGCAATGCAGTAGTTGCTTTTCCGTGTGTGAGATCGTTCATCAAAGACCGCTTGTTCGACGAGTTCTTGTATTGTTCGGGTTGTTCAAGTGTACCGATGTAATTCTGAACTTCCAGCTTACTGAATTTCGCCGGATACATTCTCGCGAGATTGCAGTACAGGATGATGTCGCGTTCGGTGGAATCGAGAAATGTAGAGTTTTGTGCGGTGTTGGCTGCGTCGAGTTCTTCGGCGGTCCATGCAGAAGTTTCCTGTGTGAACGCGAATGAAGTAAGTGCAATGGCGACAATGAAAAATGCAGCGAGTTGTTTCATGGAAGGGATATTCAAAAATAACGGGTTTTGAGGAGGAATGTTTCATGATTCGTGCCAAAAAGCTATAACGTGTCATCAACTTTATCCGTTTGCTCCCGACTAGTATATCGCACAAATACTACATTTATCACGTTAATCTAACCAACCCATGACCAACCACTTCATCGCCTGGTGGAATCTCGAAAATCTATTCGACATCGAAAATTCGAAAGATCGTCCGCTCTGGCTCGAAAACCACCTCAAGAACTATCTTAAAGGCTGGACACAAACTCTCCTCGATAAAAAACTCGCCAACCAATCGCGCATCATCAACGGCATGAACAATGGTGCTGGGCCCGACATCATCGGCGTTTGCGAGATTGAAAATAAAAAAGTGGTGGAGCTGCTCGTTGTCGCAATGAACAAAGGCGGAAACAAACGCAAGTACGATGTTGTTCATGTCGACAGCAAAGATGATCGCGGAATCGATATTGCGTTCGTTTTTGATACGAAGCTATATTCAGTTTCGAAGAAAAATATTTTCACCGCTGCTGTGATGAAACGTACTGCAACGCGCGATCTTGTTCAAGTAACTTTCACGGTGAAGAAAACGAAACGTCAGTTCATTGTAATCGGCAATCACTGGCCGGCGCGTTCTGCAGGACAATATGAAAGTGAACCATTTCGCATTCTCGTAGCGGAAACACTTAGTTACTGGATGCAGCGCATTGCCGAAACAAAAGGTGAAACTATGCCGGTGATTTGTGTCGGCGATTTCAACGACGAACCATTCAATCGTTCGATGATGGAGTATGCTTTATCTACCGACAGTCTTGCGAGGATCTCTAATGCGCGCAAGCCGAACATAGCTATGGGCGATACAGTGCGTGTTCCTTACCTGTATAACCTGATGTGGAAACTGCTCGGAGAAGATCGCGGCACATTTGTATTCAGCGGAGAAAAAAACATGCTCGATCAGTTTCTTGTGAACCGCGCGATAGCTATTGACTCAGCGATCACAAAATTCCGTCCGGGCGCAACTGACATTCTCGATCACGTAACGGAACTTGTAAAAGGCGATTACAAAACACCAAAGCGATTCGGGAAACCGACGGATGATCTGGATGAGAATGGTTTCAGCGATCATTTGCCTGTGACGTTTGTGTTGCAGGAACTGGACTAGTTTATCGAAGATGTGCCGAGATGCCAATTTTATTATTCAATTAATAGATTCAATTGTTTTAATGAATCGGCATATTGGCACATCAAAAAAGCCGCTCCGACTTTTCGTCGGGCGGCTTTTTTCTTTTATTGTGTGGAGCTTACTGCTTGTTCATTCTGAACGTCGCCTGGTTTGCACCGGAAGTAACAATTATTACATACGTTCCTGCAGCAGCATCAAGCTGAACCGGAATCATGTTTGTGCTGTTCTCGATGTGCGAATAAACAATACGTCCTGCAAGATCAGTGATCACAACAGTTACATCGCTGTACGTTGCACCGAGATTGATGTTGAAGTTTCCTGAGTTCGGATTCGGATACAAAGTAATTCCCGCAGCGAACGCGTTTTCATCAATTCCAACTGGTTCAGCAGTATGACATCCTGATGTATCGGAGCACGCTCCGTTCGTTACAACACAACAGTAAATTCCGTTCTGAGAAGGAGTCCACATTTGCGTAGTTGCGCCTGCAACCGGCGACATTCCGTTATTGCAATCGAGCCACTGGTATGTAGCACCTGTTTGCGTTGCCTGTAAAGTTCCAAGACCGACAAGTGTTACCGAAGTATCAAGCGGAGTGATCTGCAATCCGATTGTGATAACACTGTCGCATCCTGCCATGTTTGGAATTGTATCCATGTACGTTCCGCTTGTTGTAAGAACGGCACCGCTTGGAGCAGTGAAAGAGTTGCAGGCAGAAACGTTCATTGTAGAATTCGTGCTGTTGAAGACAACCAGGTTGATCTGAATGATACTGTCGCAGCCAGCCATATTAGTAATCGTATCATTCCACAATCCGCTCGTGGTGAATACAGCTCCGCTTGGCGCAGTGTAGCTATCACATGCAGTAGCACCAATTCCGGCAAATGAACTGTTATTGATTGTCAGGTTGATGGTGATTACGCTATCGCAACCTGCCATATTTGCAATCGTGTCCATGTATGTTCCGCTTGCCATGAACACTGCACCGCTTGGCGCAGTGTACATTCCGCATGCAGTTCCTGTCCATGTAGAAGTTGAAGACTGAAGAATGGTAACACCAATCGTCATTGCGCTATCGCAACCTGCCGCGTTCGGAATTGTGTCCTGAACTGTTCCACTTGACATGATCATCATTCCGCTCGGCGTTGTATACATTCCGCAGGAGGTAACAGCGAAAGAATATTGCGTAGCAGTATTAATCGTCAGTGAAATGGTTATGATACTATCGCATCCCAGGTAGTTCGCTATCGTATCATTGAATGTACCCGAAGTCGTGACGACGGCTCCACTCGGTGCAGTGTAGCTGTAACAGGAACTGACGGACATACTACTCGTAGTAGGAGCTCCGTTAACCAGATTGATTGTAATCAAACTATCGCACAATGCGACATTCGGAATGGTATCCATATAAGTACCAGATACAGAATATACCGCTCCGCTTGGAGCCGTGTAAGAACCACCGCAGATAATCGCGTTCATTGTAGCAGAAGTGCGTGTGTCGTTTACTATGATCGTGTCATTTCCTGAACCGCATGAACCGCTCATGGAAACTATATAAGTTCCTGGTGACATAACCATTGCGGTATCAGTAGTTGATCCGTTTGACCATGCTGCAGTAGTGTAAGGCCAGTTACCAATGTTCAGAGTAACGCTAGCGCCTGTACAGAAAGCAACATCAGATCCGGTGAAACCAGAAGGCGTAAATGGATTGTTAAGTTGAGCAACCTCAGCAGCTGTAAGTGCGCGGCTGTATAAACGATATTCATCCATCAAACCACCAGCAGGCGCACCAACGTTTGAACCATAGCCCATAACTTTCAACGGACCTGTACCAGTAAGATTCACTCCGGTCTGCGCAACAGTTGATACCAACACACCATTCAGGTATGCTCTCATCTGTAAAGCACCCGAGTCATACACGTATGTACACATGGTTGGTGTATTCAATGCACCACCATTTATGTAGGTGTCAACAATATTAGCACCACGAATAACCCAGTTGGTTGAACCGGCAATACCGTTTGTGAAGCAGCGGAAACTATTTGTATTGGCATCTCCAAAAATGTAATACAAGGTTGCATTCGTTGAAATTCCTGAAGTGCGGAAAGAGATAGTCCATGAGCCCGTACCCAGGTTTGGATTCCATCCGGTATTCAGATAATCTGTAGTTGAGGAAACACCAGTGCCTATCAATGAACCTTGGCATAAAGTGTTTCCACCCTGTGTAACTCCGCCCATAATAGTTGCAGTTGGAGCAGTGGGTGCGCTCGCCAAATTTGGAACTGATGTTCCTGTGCCGTCGAACTTATAATAAAGTACTTCAGGAGTAAGCTGCGCAAATGCAGAAGTGCTCATCAGGCAACAGGCGAGCGCAATGATTTTAGTAAACGTTTTTTTCATGAGTTTAGGTTTGTATGGGATGGGTGTGACTAAGCGGGACAAATTTATACCATTTGTTAAATGACCGGACAAATGCCCGACAGAAAGAGGTAGAAACGGCAAAACCTGCCGTTTTTGGCAGGTTTTGTTGATAAAACTTTCGATGAAGACTAGTGTCCGCTACAGCACTTTTTCTTCTCGCCTTCTTTAGAACAGCCCTCTTTTTTGGTGCTGTCTGCTGTTGAGCAGCAAGCATCTTTTTTCTTTTTCTTCTTCTTTTTGTCCTTGTCTTTATCGCCCTTAACAGAAACGATAGAAGTTCCTGCCGCAGCAGATACAGTTAGTGCTGATGCACTTCCGATCATTCCGAAAAGCGCAAGTGCTACAAATAATTTTTTCATGACTTTATGTTGTGTTTGTAATGTTCGACGGGTAAAGGTAAGCAAATCATAGCATTTTGTTCTCTACACAATCCTTAAATTGTGTAAAGCAAGCGTAGCTCCAAACCGGTAGAATAATACCGCCTGTTTATTGGATTTTCCGATGTTGCTTTAAATAGATTATAACGTATTTGTGGCAATAACTGAATTTCCAATTGCCCTTGCTGCATTCCTATTCCTGCGTGCGCTTCAGATTTTAATGAAAAATAATTGAAATTCTGAATCGGTTCGGTTGAGCTTCCGTCCTTAAATCCATTGGATTCGGCCTTCGCATCAGCTTTTGCTTCGTTCCATGTGCCCATGGCATATCCTGGAGTAATTGAGAGGTTAGCAATAAGAAACAGGAGACGATCTCTTTTTGTGTTGTATTGAATTCCAAATGGAACATCAATAAACCTATTGTGATAAACAAGTAGTATTTCACCTAAGTTATTGCCATCACGATCGAACAAAGTGATTGGACCGTTGGTCAGATTGTGTTCTGTAAATCTCAAGCCTCCAGTCAAACCCCAGTGGTTATTGAAATGAAATGCTGAAGTAAATCCGGCACTCCAGCCTATTCCGGCATCTTCGGCAAATACAGTATGAAATTGAACTGGCAGTCCGTTCTCGTAGTACATGATCACGCTTGTAAAATCTCCCGATGTACTTAATCCAAATTGCCACTTCTTTGCCGGAGCCACAGGAACTTCATCCTGGGCCGTGCATGTACAGGATAGCGATAGCAGCATAATAATTAGCGAGGTTCTCATGGGATTAAGACGTGGAGTCTGAATAAGTGTTGCCTATGTAAATGTCCCTAGAACGCTTTCTGATCCTTTCACGACATCACCAATCTTAGTGTCAATGCGTGTTCCTAAAGGAAGATAAATATCAACGCGTGAGCCGAATTTGATGAATCCCATTTCGTGCCCTTGCTGCGCTTTATCACCTACAGTGCAGTAATACACAATGCGTTTTGCCAAAGCACCTGCGATCTGACGGAACAACACTTCACGACCTTTTTCATCTTTCACAACTATAGAAGTTCGCTCATTTTCTGTCGACGATTTCGGATGCCATGCAACCAGATATAATCCTTTGTGGTATTTCGCATATTCAACAGTTCCGCTAATTGGAAAACGATTGGCGTGCACATTGAACGGCGACATGAAAACAGAAATCTGAATGCGCTTTCCTTTGAAGTATTCCGGTTCTTCTACTTCTTCAATCACCACAACTTTTCCATCGCATGGAGAAACAATTGAGTCAGGAAGATTTTGTGATACCCGTGCTGGATTACGGAAGAACTGCAATATGATATACAACAATCCGAGTGTAAGTATGAGCGCAAAAATATTCCAGATACCGAAAGACGGATCAATGAACCACATTCCAACATTCACAGTCAGAACAAACAGGATGCACATCGTAATTGTAAATCGGCCTTCGCGATGGAATTTCATGTTTTAAGAATTTGCACAAAGATAACGGTTCAATGTTCTCAGTTCTCAGTTCACAGTCTTTGGGAGGAACATGATCCTGGCTTTTATTTTGGCACAGATTCGCAGATTTCGCAGATTATTTCTTTGCGCTGCCTTTGCGTCTTCGCGTCTTTGTGGTTAAATATTGAGAATGCTGTTTCGTTCCAGCATGACACGAAGCGAAAAAAGTTACTTCTCAACGTCATATAATTTCAACCCACGAGCGAGCCGATCCATCGACTTAGCAATCCGGTCTGCTTTCGTTTCTACACGTTTCGCCGAATAAATCCACTCGATGTAGTACTTCTTGTTGCTATCCGTAAGCTTGTTAAAGAATTTTAAAGCTGCCGGTTCATCAGCAAGACAATCCAGTAGTTCCTTTGGTGCTTTCAAAGGCTCTTTGTCCGGGTACAAAATTACTTCAACGGTTTCTCCTGCTTCTTTTCCAATCGCCTTTCTGATTGCAGTTTTCACGGGAAGAAAATGACCACCGTCTTTCATCGGCATGATGTGATACTTGCTGATCTTAAATCCATCTATCGTTCCTTTCACTTTCACATAACCGAATTTATTCTTCGAACCCACAGGAAGTTTCGGTATGCGCACAAATGTCCATCCTCCTTTGCCGGGATATTTTTCCAGCAGTAATTTTTTCTTTACGAGTGGTTTCTGCGATTTCATAGGCGCATTTTTCCGTCAGGCTCAATGGCAGGTTGCATGTCTATGAACTTGAGATCGTATTCGTCACTCAACATAGAATTGATCATCCGGACAGCGTAATCAAGTTCTTTCGGATGATTGATATTAGGATTAATCATTACCTGGCCGCTATCTGACTGGAATTTGATGAACTCCGCGTTAAGGGCGTGTTGCACAGGACAATCATGTGATCTGTAGTACATAGCCGCGATCATTTTCACAGTGTCGTTCTCAGCAACGTCGCGACGGATTGAAAATACATTCTCCAATGTAGAATCATGCACAGTAACATCCATGAACTTGTTCGTGAGGCGATACGACAGGTAACCATTTTCAGTCGTCACCTCAATATCGAGCACGAATTGCTGCGCCGGTTTTTCTTCCGAGCAGGATGCAAAGAGCGTAAGAACAGGAACCAGAATCCAGAGCGCTTTCATTTCTGCAATATTAAAAAAGGTCCCCACTACTGAGAACCTTTTTGTTTTTTATTTGAACCGAGCACGGAGAACCGTTTAGTATACTCCTTTGTACCGTACAGCCTTATCCAAACGCTTCAGCGCGGTGATATAAGCTCCGATACGCATGCTTGTCTTATACTGTTGTGCATTGAACCATACATTTTCGAAAGCCTGGTTCATTGATGCATCGTGCTTCGCGTTTACTTCGTCTTCCGACCAGTAGTAACCTTCACGGTTCTGAACCCACTCGAAGTAAGAAACAGTAACACCACCGCCGTTTGCAAGTACATCCGGAACTACAACAATTCCTTTGTCGTTCAGGATCTGATCTGCATCAGCTTCTGTAGGACCGTTTGCACCCTCAACAATCAGTTTCGCTTTGATGTCGCCCGCATTCGCACCGGTAATTACTCCCTGGATTGCTGCAGGAACAAGAAGGTCAACATTCAGTGTCAGAATTTCTGCTGCACCGATTTCTTCTCCGCCTTTGAAGCCTTTCAATACGCCGCCATTCGATGCTGCATATTTCAACGCCGCATCAATGTCAATTCCTTTATCGTTGTGGAATGCTGCTGTGTGATCGGAAATTGCATTCACGCGAATGCTCTTTGTAACGAGCAAACGTGACGCATGTGATCCAACGTTACCGAAACCTTGCACAGCTGCAGTTGCCTGCTTGTGGTTCAGTCCGATTTTCTTCATCGCAGCGAGTGAAGAGATCATCACTCCACGACCTGTTGCTGCTTCACGACCTTTTGATCCGCCGAGCGTCACAGGTTTTCCTGTAACAACTCCCGGAATATCTTCTCCATGCATGCGGTTATATTCATCAAGCAACCACGCCATTTCGCGCTTGCCTGTGCCCATATCCGGAGCAGGAATGTCTTTGTTCATTCCAAATACATCCGCCATTGAACGCGTGTAAGCACGAGTCAAACGCTCGAGTTCACCTTCGCTCATTTTGCGCGGATCGCATTTGATGCCGCCTTTACCACCACCGTAAGGAAGGTTAGCAATTGCGCACTTGATAGACATCCACGCAGCGAGTGCACGAACTTCATCGTCGTTCACATCCATTGCATAACGGATTCCACCTTTCGATGGTCCGAGGTGCGTAGAGTGAACTGTTCTGTAACCGTCAAAACATTTTACTGATCCGTCGTCCATTTTGATCGGAAGACTCACTTTCACTTCGCGTTTCGGGTGACGGAGAATTTCAGCCACTTCAGGTGCGAGACCGAAAAGTTCAGCGGCTTTATCAAGGCGGGCGAGAACTGCATCAAACATACTTGCGTGTGCAGTTACAGTTGCCTCTGCCTTTTTTGTGGTGGTTGCCATATTAGATTATTTGGTTGGAAATCTGATTTGGGAGGTAAAATTAGGGGTTTTTTCCGAACACGGGGCGTTCGTAGAGGGCCCTTCGACAGGCTTAGGACAAGAGTAGACGGGAGGCGTTGGACGGCAGATTAGTGCAGAATTGTGTTCAGAATCCAATAAGTCGTGATTGCAAACGGAACGGACAGGAATAACGCGTCAAAACGGTCGAGAATACCTCCATGACCGGGAAGAATAGTGCCGGAATCCTTCACATCGATGCTTCGTTTGAAAAGCGACTCAACCATGTCGCCGAGCATGCCGGTAACGGAGATCACGAATCCAATAATGCACCATTTGATTTCGCTGTGAAATGTATGCACGTCGGCGAAACACCAATGCGCAACAAATCCTGCGGTCGCAACGGTGAAAATAAGTCCGCCAATAAATCCTTCCCAGGTTTTCTTGGGAGAGATTCGTTCCCAGAGTTTGTGTTTTCCGAAGAGCCTGCCGCAAACGTAAGCCATGGAATCGCTTACCCAAATCAGAACGAAGAACATCAGTGGCAAGCGGAAATCGTACATGGACACAGGTGGAAACTGCAGATAACCAAACGGCGTAAATGCTCCCACGAGCATCGCCATTGGAATTGCGATGTAAACTATCCCCAGTATAGTCCAGCCTACGTTGCCCATGGGGTTACTTTTTTTCCGGAACAGTTCGATAAAGAATAGCAGGAATAAAGCTGGAACAATCAGAACATATGATGAAAAAATATATCCACCGACCCACAGAAAAGTGAGTGTTACGATGAGTGCACCGAGTACAACACCGTACCAATGCATGGGTTCGGCATTCGCTTTTCGCGCAAGCTTGTAAAATTCATGAAGACCGAGAACCGTTACAGCCAGGCAGAGCAATGCAAGTGTAAAAGGGTTAAACCAGATACATCCGACGAGTACAACAACAAAAATGCTTCCTGTAATTAATCGCTGTGCGAGATTGCTCATACGGAGACGAAGTTAATCAACCTTCGGTTGATTGTCGTTGTGGTGATGGTGACCTCCGTTGCCGTATCTCTTTCCGGTTTTCTTCCCTCGTGGTGCGTGAACATACCAACGCACACCTCCGTACATAGAAGATGCTGTGCGGACTTTCTTGTTCATGCCTTTCGGCGAATAAACCTGAACAGCGCCGTTATATTCACCGAATAGGGCAACGTGCTTGAGGAAATTATTTCGCTTACCCATGCGCAAATTAAAGCCCATCGGAATGTAGGCAACGAACGATGTGAAACCCGGCGCGCTGTAGCGTTCGCTGTTTTGCGAAATGATTGTCCTGTTCGTGGTGTACTGGTTATAGCCAACTCCACTTGTGTGGTGGTATTCCGACCTGTGAATATGATTGTACTCCAATATTCCGTTGTATCCGATTCCGGCCATTACACCGAATCCGGTATAGACATTCAGCCAGGCGCGTGGATTTGTTCGGACAATCCATCCAAGATTCAGCTGCATCACATCAGTATCCCACGAATAGGAATACGAAGCATAAGCAACAGAATCAGTTGAAATAATTTCACCTCCAGGCAACGTTGTCGTCCCGATAGAAGTAATGGATTCCTGCGTGTAACTCTGATAAGCGTAACTGGTGACGGAATGTGTAAGACCGATTCTCAGTTCACCGAATTTTGATTGACAACGCAAGCGCATGTTAACATTGATGCCGACAAGAACATTTACGTTGCCGTACAGTGCAAAGTATCCTTTCTCATTTGTGTATCCTGCGAGATCGGCAAAAGCTAAAGTGGAAGAGGGGGCAGCCTGCTGAAAAACAGTACGGTCTTCAAAACCTTCACGAAAAAATTCACCACCGCCACTGGCAGAAATGGAAATTACCTTGATGAATTTCTTTTGTGAT
>CAYUTR010000146.1:0-11710 GCA_964447465.1 uncultured Chryseobacterium sp. | reverse complement strand
CTATGTGCGCTCAGCGTATCCAGGACGGAAAACTCACTGCGAAGAAAGCAGGAACAACCATCAACGACGGTGCAATCAAAACTGCTTGTATGCAGGCGTGCCCTACTGATGCAATTGTATTCGGCGACATCCTGAATCCTGAAAGTGCAGTTGCGAAAATGGAGAAAGACGGACGCAAATTCGAAGTGCTTGAAGTTGTGGGCTCACGTCCATCAGTATTCTATATGACTAAAGTGTGGAACCGTGATGATGCGAACGCGCACATCTAAGCCACGAACGAAATATATAAACGAACAGATTTAATAAATCGTTATGCAACACGAATCACCGCTAAGAGATCCGCTGATCCTGGGGAACAAATCCTACAGCGACATTACAGCTGAGATCGCGAAGCCGATAGAAGGGAAAGCCAACAAATATTGGTGGACTGTTTTCATCATTGCCCTTGGAACATTCATCTGGGGCTTCAGTTGTTTGGCATACACCATCGGTACTGGTATCGGTCAGTGGGGTGCGAACAGAACTGTAGGCTGGGCATGGGATATCACCAACTTCGTATGGTGGATCGGTATCGGTCACGCCGGTACGCTTATCTCTGCGGTACTCCTCCTGTTCCGTCAGAAATGGCGTATGGCGATCAACCGCTCTGCAGAAGCAATGACCATCTTCGCTGTAATGTGCGCCGCGGTTTTCGTAACAATGCACACAGGTCGTCCGTGGTTGGATTACTGGCTGTTCCCGCACGCTAACCAATTCGGTTCACTGTGGGTAAACTTTAACTCACCACTTACCTGGGACGTATTCGCAGTATCAACCTACTTCTCTGTTTCATTGGTGTTCTGGTACCTCGGTCTTATTCCTGACTTCGGTGCAATCCGCGATCGCTTCAAGATTCAGAAGAAACCGATGCAGCAGAAAATTTACCGCATCCTCAGTTTCGGCTGGAGTGGCCGTGCAAAAGACTGGCAGCGTTTCGAAGAAGTTGCGCTTGTACTTGCCGGACTTTCTACACCGCTTGTATTCTCCGTACACTCTATTGTATCGATGGACTTCGCAACGTCAATCCTTCCGGGATGGCACACTACGATCTTCCCTCCATACTTCGTAGCAGGTGCGATCTTCTCAGGATTCGCGATGGTAGCAACACTATTGCTCATCATGCGTAAAGTGTTGAACCTTGAACATTACATCACCATTCAGCACATGGAGATGATGAACATCATCATCACGCTTACCGGATCAATGGTAGGTGTTGCTTATCTCTCCGAGCTTTTCATCTCCTGGTATTCAGGTGTTGAGTACGAAGGATACGCATTCATGAACCGTGCAACAGGACCATATTGGTGGAGCTATTGGGGAATGATGACGTGTAACGTTGTATCACCACAGCTATTCTGGTTCAAGAAAATCCGTACGTCGCTTCTCGCAACGTTCATTCTCTCTATCGTTGTGAACATCGGTATGTGGTTCGAGCGTTTCGTAATTATCGTTACGTCGCTTCACCGCGATTACATGCCATCAAACTGGACCATGTATCACCCGACATGGGTGGAGATCGGAATTTTCACCGGAACAATCGGATTATTCTTCACCTGCTTCCTGCTGTTTGCACGGGCATTCCCTGTAATTGCATTGAGCGAATTGAAGATGATTGTGAAATCATCCAGCGAAGAACACAAGAACAAACGTGCGCAAGCAGAAGCTGCAGCCGGAGCAAGTCACTAAACAGTAATTGAGCTAAGACATATGTCAGCAACAATAACCATACACGGAATTTACACAGACGAGGAAATCTGTCTCGAAGGCGTAAAGAAAATCCGCGCGAATAAAATCCGCATTAAGGATGTATTCTCTCCGTTCCCGATTCACGGACTTGATCCTGCATTGGGACTTGCCCGCACACGCATCGCGATCTGTGGATTCATCTACGGTATCACCGGAACATCTCTTGCAATTCTCATGACGTGGTTCATGATGGTGCACGACTGGCCTACAGATATCGGTGGTAAACCAAGCTTCTACTATTACATGAACTGGCCGGCATTTATTCCCGCTACGTTCGAGTTAACTGTATTCTGCGCTGCTCACGGAATGGCAATTACATTCCTGCTGCGTAGCTGGATTCTCCCTGGTGTATCACCGAAGAATCCTGATCCAAGAACAACCGACGATCGCTTCCTGATTCTGATTGAAGCAAAAGCGGAAGACGAATTGAAAATTGTAACCCTGCTCCGCAATAGTGGTGCTGATGAAGTAAATGTGAAATAACACCTATCTGAAATCAGATATGAAAGTGAAAAAATATACACTGTTAGCTCTCGGGTCTGTTGCAATTGCAGCGGCATCTTTCATGAGCTCATGCATGCAGGAAGATCCGGACAGTCCGGGTTGGGAATACATGCCGGATATGTACCGCAGTCCTGCTCCTGAAGCAAACGGCATTTATATCAGTTCCGCATGGCCTGATAGTTTGTCTAACCGTATGCCTGCACCGGGATCAATTCCGCGCGGATGGGTTCCATTCCCGTATGATGCAACTCCATCGGGCGATAGTCTTGCATCGATGTTCTGGAAGAGTCCGCACAAACAAAATTCTGATAGCATTGAAGCAGAAGGAAAATTCCTTTATGAGCGCTATTGTATTTATTGTCACGGTGCAAAAGGAGACGGAACAGGTCCACTTGTAGAAAGCGGAAAATTCCCGAACCCACCAACAAGCTATATCGCATTGCATGACAAAGGTCAGCTGACGGGCGGTCACATTTACCATGTAATCACTTACGGAAAAGGTGTAATGGGATCGCACGCAACACAACTAAGTCCGGAGGAGCGCTGGAACGTAATCAGTTATGTACAACGTCTGGGAGCTGGTGGCGATGCATGGAGTGTACGTTCACTAAAAGCACCGTCACCTGCTGATTCGCTGAAGCGCGATTCTGTGGCGGTTGCAAAGATTGAACCGAAGAAGCCTTAAAGAATTAATTACGGAATAAGAAAACTTGCACAGTAACAATATGAGCCAAGTGAACACGAATAACCTGACTTATAACTTCAGCCCGAAGGCGCAGAAAAATCTCTGGATTGTCTGCGGTATCGGCTTGGTTATGCTCATCCTCGGTGTAATTCTCTGGGACGCGCCACACGGAGCGGATCATGCAGGAGCCGATGCACACCACGATCACACCGCATCGCTTGGACAGCGTTTGTGGGCAAACCTTCTTGTGAATGGTTACTTCTTCGGAGGTATCGCACTCGCCGCTTTGTTCTTCTATGCAATGCAATATGCAGCACAAGCTTCGTGGAGCACAGTGTTCATGCGCATGTTCAGTGCTGTAACCGAATTCCTTTGGGTAGGTATGGCTTTCATCGGCCTGGTTCTTCTTGCAGGTCAGTTCGGATTGCACCACTTGTATCACTGGCAGGATGACGCAGCTTACATCGGCGATCCGATCATGCAGCACAAAGCTCCGTACTTCAACGCACTATTTTTCTGGGGACGTACAATCATTTTCCTTGGCGGATGGATTTACTACCAGCGTTGGGCACGTAAAAACTCATTGGCAGAAGACCTGAATTCCAATTGGGAATCAATGGCCGACAACTGGAGAAAGAACCTTAAGAATGCCGCGATCTTCCTCGTATTCTTCGGATTTACCTCTTCTGTGTTCACCTGGGATGTAATCATGTCAATTGACACACACTGGTACAGCACACTCTTCGGATGGTACAACTTCGCCGGATGGTGGATTGCTGCACTCGTTGCATTCAACCTTCTTGCAGTTCACCTGAAATCGCGCGGACAACTTGAGTTTGTAAATCCAAGTCACATGCACGATTTAGGAAAATGGATGTTCGCGGTAAGTTTCCTCTGGACTTACCTGTGGTTTGCACAGTTCATGCTCATCTGGTATTCCAACATTCCCGAAGAAGTAGTTTACTTCGCTCAGCGTTGGGAACAGTATCGCGGATTGTTCTGGATCACTATGCTTGTGAATTTTGCATTCCCGATGCTTGTGCTCATGTCGCGCGATTCAAAACGTAACAAGGCCTATGTATTCTTCGTTGGTCTTCTCATTTTGTTCTTCCACTGGACAGATACTTTCCTGCTTGTTATGCCGGGAACAGTTGGAGCAAATTGGGGAATCGGATTTATCGAAGTCGGAATGTTTGTTGCGTTCCTTTCATTCTTCGTGTTCTGGACATTGCGTGCACTTTCAAAAGCACCAATCCTTGCGAAGAACCACGCGTTGTTGGCAGAAGGAATTCATCATCATCAGTAGCATTGATTGCACATTGACAAAAGAAATTAAACAGTACTCGCACTACAATACAAAAATATGAAGCTCATTATCTATGCGATCCTGATACTTGCGGCAGCCGCTCTTTGGCAGTTGGTCCGCGTTGTGGAACTTGCAGCAAAGCTGAAAGGGGTTGATCCGAATCAAGTCACCGAGCGTGACAACCGGATGAACGGCCGCTTCTGGTTTATTTTTATGATAGCAATGTGGGTCACCAGCTTATGGCAGTTGTGGGCATATGCTGATGATCTTCTTCCGGTGTCTGCTTCCGAGCACGGAGTAGAAATCGATTGGCTGATGGATTTCAACATGATCATCGTATGGGCTGTGTTCCTCATAACCAACACTGTTCTGTTCGTAATGGCATGGAAATATCACGGTCGCGATGGTCAACGGGCTACTTACTACCCGCACAACAACAAATTAGAGATGTTGTGGACCGGTGTTCCTGCAATCGTACTTTTCGTAATCATCTTCCTTGGAATCCGTTTGTGGAACAGCACAATGGCGCCTGCAGATCCTTCCGTGCGACTAGTGGAACTTTATGCAGAGCAGTTTAAGTGGACAGCACGTTATTCAGGTGAAGACAATAAGCTCGGTCGTTCTAATTACAAAATGATCATGGGCGTAAACGTATTGGGTGTTGACTCAAGCGACCAGGCTGCAGATGATGATGTGATTATCGGCGACACGCTATACATTCCGGTTGGAGAAGAAATTAATTTCCGTCTCCGTTCGCAGGATGTAATTCACTCTGCATACTTCCCGCACTTCCGTTCGCAAATGAACGTTGTACCGGGTATGGAAACATTCTTCCACTTCAAGCCAACAATCACAACAGATTCAATGCGTGTGATCACAGGAAATCCGGAATTCGATTACGTATTGCTTTGCAACAAGATCTGTGGTGCATCACACTACAAAATGCAGATGAAGATTTACGTGGGAACGAAGGATGAATACAATAAGTTCATGGCGCGTCACGCAACATTCAAACCAGGGGCGGTGGCAGAAAACATAACGCCTGCAGCACCGGCAGCGGCTGACACAACGAAGCCGGCAGGAGACAGTGCGAAACCTGTGGCAGCTATTAAGTAGGAAGAAAACATCAGTTAACAGCATTCCCCGTTTCGGCGGGACAACAATAAAAAAGAAAAAAATATGGCATCTGATATGCACGCACACGGCGACCTTCATGCGGACTCTTTGGAGCACGACGCACATGTGCACCACGGGCATGACGATCATGATCATGAGCACCACGAGACGTTTATCTCGAAGTACGTGTTCAGCATGGATCACAAAACAATCTCGCGCCAGTTCCTGGTTACTGCGGTACTCATGGCGGTACTCGCGATGATCATGTCTGTAGTGTTCCGTTTACAGTTGGCTTGGCCGGGAGAGAAATTCGCATTCATCAATGCGGTGATGGGAGATAAGTGGGGTCCTGAAGGAGTACTCGATCCGAACGCATACATGGCACTCGTAACCATCCACGGTACAATCATGGTCTTCATGGTACTGACTGGTGGTCTTTCAGGTACGTTCTCAAACCTTCTCATTCCGTACCAGATCGGTGCACGCGATATGGCATCAGGATTCCTGAACATGTTGTCGTACTGGTTCTTCTTCCTGTCGAGCTTGACAATGGTGATTTCTCTCTTCGTTGAAGATGGTGCTGCATCGGGTGGTTGGACAGTTTATCCTCCGCTTTCTGCTCTCGAAAAAGCAATGCCGGGTTCTGGTGTTGGTATGACGTTGTGGCTTGTGTCCATGTCGTTCTTCATTATCTCTTCGCTGTTGGGTGGTTTGAATTACATCATCACCATCATCAACATGCGTACGAAAGGAATGAAGATGACGCGACTTCCGCTCACTATCTGGGCGTTCTTCGTAACAGCAATTCTCGGTGTACTTTCATTTCCGGTTCTGTTCTCTTGCGCATTGCTCCTGATTTTCGATCGTAGCTTCGGAACAAGTTTCTACCTCTCCGACATTTACATCGGCGGTGAAGCACTCTCCGTGAGCGGTGGTAGCCCGATTCTCTTCGAACACTTGTTCTGGTTCCTCGGTCACCCGGAAGTTTACATCATCATTCTTCCTGCTCTTGGTCTTACCTCAGAAATCATTTCTGTTAACTCACGCAAACCGATCTTCGGTTACCGCGCGATGGTTACTTCCATTCTTGCAATCGGATTCCTTTCCTTCATCGTGTGGGGTCACCACATGTACATGACGGGTATGAATCCATTCCTCGGCTCCGTCTTTGTGTTCACAACGCTTCTCATCGCGATTCCATCAGCCGTGAAAGCGTTTAACTACATCACGACGCTGTGGAAAGGAAACATCCAGTATACGCCTGCAATGCTGTTCGCCGTCGCGCTCGTGTCGACGTTCATCACGGGTGGTGTAACGGGAATTATCCTCGCTGACTCTGCACTCGACATTAACGTACACGATACATATTTCGTTGTCGCTCACTTCCACATTGTAATGGGCGTGTCTGCGATTCTCGGAATGTTGGCCGGTGTTTATCACTGGTTCCCGAAATTGTTCTTACGTCACATGAATAAGAATCTCGGTTACCTGCACTTCTGGATGACATTGGTTTCAGCATACGGTGTATTCATGCCGATGCACTTTATCGGTCTCGCGGGTGTACCACGTCGTTACTACACGAACGTAGAATTCCCGATGTTCGATCACCTGCAGGATATCAACGTTCTCATCACCTGCTTCGCATTGCTTGGTGCTGTTGCTCAGATCATCTTCCTGTTCAACTTCTTCTACAGCATGTTCCGTGGACCGAAGTCGAGCCAGAACCCTTACGGTTCAAACACACTCGAGTGGACTACTCCAATGAAGCACACGCACGGCAACTGGCCTGGTGCTCTTCCTGAAGTTCACCGTTGGGCTTACGATTACAGCAAGCCGGGTGAAGAAAAAGATTTTATTCCGCAAACTGTTCCGCTTCGCGAAGGAGAAGAAGATGGTGGAAGTCATCACTAAAAAACAAAAGAGGTTGCATTTCGCAACCTCTTTTGTTTTGGTACGACGTGGTGTCGGGATCCTAATCCCGACACAGCGGAGTGCAATGATGAGTATACTCGTGCGTGGTGTCAGGACTCCTGTCCTGACACTTGTGATGCTGCTCTGCAGCATCGCCGCACACGCGCAAACGCCTACGCACGATTCCATTTACAAAAGCATGCACGGCCGGATTTCCCTCGGTGGCGGACTTGACTCCAGAAGTTCATTCATCAGTAATCGTAAGGCGCACATATGGGGAATAAAAGTTGCGGCCGAATTCGGCGAGCTTGTTCAACTGGGAATCGGATACAATCGACTCGATGATGATGTCCCGAGAAAAATTCACTTCGTGAACAGCGCGTTCGAAAACGATTCTGCAGATGCAGTGGTGAAAATGGATTACGTATCGTGGTATGCGCGTTATGTTTTTTACCGTAAAGGCCGATGGAAGTTCAGTGTAATTCCGTTTCAGTTTGGCATCGGACGTTCGCGCTACATGTACGAAGTAACTACAGAGAAATTTTACGCGTACAAGAAACCAATCATCGTTTACGAAACCGGATTCAGTGTTTCGTTCCGCGTGTGTCGTTGGCTCGGTGTAGGTGGCGATGTAGGTATACGGTATATGGTGAAGAAAAATCCGTACATCCCCGATAAATTTAATTCGCCGCAATATGCGTTTTACGTGATTGTTTATTGGACAGAGATTATTCGGGCGATCGCGCCGGAGAATAAATTTGTGAAGATGTTGTAGGCTTCCCGATAGCTATCGGGATGCGACGCTTACCGCAACGTCGCGGCGACGCAGCGACGCAACGCTCGGGGAGGACAGGAATTCAAGCCATCGTATTTTTATTCGTCTGCGATCAATTACAATCCTACTAACAGGCTAAATTTTCGCTGCGTCGCCGCGTCGTTGCGTCGCAGCGGTAAGTGCCGGGGGCACAGAACAAAACCGTAAATTCGCTGAGTGAATCCCAACCTCGATCCAGAAGACGAACAACTTTCCGCCTCCGACAAAGAGGTAGAGAAAATGTTGCGTCCACAGGATTTTGAAGATTTCTCCGGACAGGAAAGTGTTGTAGAAAACCTCCGCATTTTCGTGCAGGCGGCGAAGCAACGCGATGAAGCATTGGATCATGTATTGCTTCACGGCCCTCCCGGATTAGGAAAAACAACGCTTGCGAATATCATCGCGCAGGAACTCGGAGTGAGTATGAAAACTACTTCAGGTCCTGTGCTCGATAAACCCGGTGATCTTGCAGGACTGCTGACAAATCTCGAGAAGTTCGATGTACTGTTCATTGACGAAATTCATCGCCTCAGTCCGATTGTAGAAGAGTATCTCTACTCGGCAATGGAAGATTACCGTATCGACATTATGCTCGACAGCGGACCGAATGCGCGAACTGTTCAGATTACGCTGAATCCGTTTACGCTGGTTGGCGCCACTACGCGTTCTGGACTACTCACATCACCATTACGCGCACGTTTCGGAATTACCTCGCGGCTTGCTTACTACGATTCCAAAGTGCTGAAAGGAATCATCGTTCGCTCTGCAAGTATTCTCAATGTGCCGATCTCTGAAGAAGCCGCATTTGAAATCGCACGCAGAAGTCGCGGCACACCACGAATTGCAAATGCGCTATTACGTCGTGTACGCGATTTCGCCCAGATCAAGGGCAATGGTTCCATCGATATGGAAATTGCCCAGATTGCATTGTTGGCTCTCAATGTCGACAAGAACGGTCTCGACGAAATGGACATCCGGATTCTCTCTGCAATCATTGAGAAATTCAAAGGCGGCCCTGTGGGCATTACAACTATTTCCACAGCCGTTGGCGAGGAAGCAGGCACCATTGAAGAGGTTTACGAGCCATTCCTGATACAGGAAGGATACCTGATCCGCACCCCACGGGGTCGTCAGGCCACAGACCAGGCATATCGCCACATCGGTAAAATACCAGATAAGGATAAAGACACCTTATTTGGCGAATAGTTTCAGATGTTTGTCCTAATTTTGGCCTCGCAAGGCGAAAGACTTCACTTGTAAGAATTGAAAAAGCAAAACCACTATTTACTCATACACTTACTCAAAAAAACGATGAAAAAATTACTGTTTGCACTCCCGCTTTGCTTTCTGATAGCTTGCGGATCCGGAGATTCTAAAGCCGACGAAGGCGAAGCAAAATCAGAGTACTTTGACAAGTTCAAATTTACTGGTGATGGGTTGGAAGGTTCTATAACAATGGGCCAGACAATTGAAGAAGTAGCAAAAAATCACAAGGGTGATGAGGAAAGCGGTAGCGACACAGGCTATGTGAGCTACGAGCGCAAACTCGGAAATGCACCTGATGCTGATTATGCATCTTACTTCCACAGCTTCGACGACGAAACAGGTAAACTGACTTATTCAACAATCGACATTTATCCAAAAGATAAAGCGAGTGCGAAAGTCTTGTTTGATGATATCGTGAATGCATTCAACAAGCGTTTTGGAAATGGCAAATCGATGAACAGCGAAGGTTGGACAGGCACCGAGTGGGCTGCACAGGTTGGCGGAACACCTACATCCATTTCTGTTGAGAACGCGAAGGACGAAGACTACGGCTGGATCCTCGTTACATTCTCGGAAGACTAACATTTCCCAGCGGGTATCTAATACCTCAGATTTCTACACTAAAGGGTGATCATTCGATGATCACCCTTTTTATTTGCCGATTTCGGAGGTGTTTGCGGGGCACGTTTTTGGAATTGGTGCGGGCATGACAGACGATACACCCGCATGGAAATCCTTTCTTGGACAGGCCGGAGGCATCTCGCAATTTGCGGGACGTTTTTTTGCGGAAGTATTTCGTCCGAAGTACGAGTTCCGTGAATTTTTCCGCCAATCGTATTTCGTCGGATATAAGTCGGCAGCGCTTGTGGCCATCACTGCATTTATTATCGGACTCGTTATGACTATGCAATCGCGACCAACGTTGGTTGAGTTCGGGGCAGAATCCTGGTTGCCGCAAATGGTTTCTGTTTCACTGGTGCGTGAAATTGTTCCGGTCATAACCGGATTGATCTGCGCAGGAAAAATCGGATCAGGAATCGGAGCTGAGTTGGGGTCCATGAAAGTGACGGATCAGATCGATGCTATGGAAGTTTCAGGGACTAACCCTTTCAAATATCTCGTCGTTACACGCATCATGGCTACAACACTTATGATTCCGCTGCTGGTGGTGCTGGGTGATGCAGTTTCATTGTATGGCAGTTATCTCGGCGCAAACATGTACAGCGGACTGAGCTGGAATCTATACTGGACACAGGTATTTGATTCACTCAGCTATAGTGATGTTTACCCTGCGATCATCAAGACATTCTTATTTGGTTTTGCGATCGGCGTTGTAGGATGTTACAAAGGGTATAATTCTCCAAAGGGAACAGAAGGTGTAGGACAATCGGCGAACTCCGCGGTTGTAGTGGCATCACTTATGGTATTTATTCTCGATCTGATTGCGGTGCAGGTCACTGGTATGCTAGGATTCAACTGATATGCAAACGAAAGAACATACCGGCGAAAAGAAGGTGGTGAAAGTAGATCACCTCAGTCTCTCTTTTGGGGATAACAAGGTGCTGCAGGATTTTTCCATTGACGTTAAGGAGTGCGAGAACGTCGTGGTTCTTGGAAAATCAGGTTCAGGAAAATCGGTCCTGATCAAATGCATAGTTCGTTTGATTGATTGCGACAAAGGAAAAATAGAAGTACTGGGTGAAGACATTCTTTCGCTGGAGCGGGAGAAGTTGGATCATCTGCGCAGAAAAATCGGATTCCTTTTTCAGAGCGATGCGTTGTATGATTCGATGACCGTGCGCGAGAATCTTGCTTTTCCGTTACGTACCGATGATGAACAGAAAAGCGAAGAAGAAAAGGAAGAATTAATCATGGAATCGTTGCGAAATGTTGGTCTCGAAAAAACCATTGATCAATATCCATCAGAACTTTCCGGTGGAATGAAAAAGCGAATTTCATTGGCACGGACGCTGATGCTGAAACCGGAAATTATTTTTTACGATGAACCAACCAGTGGACTCGATTCCATAACCGGAGCTGAAATTTGTGATCTCATTGTAGAGATCAGGGAGAAATACAAAACTTCAGCACTTATTATTTCGCACGATCTGTACAGCGCAAAAACAATATCCGATCGCGTTGCAGTTCTGATTGACGGCAAATGTCATGTGGTCGGAACGTACGATGAACTTGAGCAATCGGATGACGAGAAAGTCAAACAGTTTTTTCACCACGGCAATGGAAGCAAAGGGAAATAATATCAAGCTTGGAGCACTGGTAGTTGGCGTGGCCACCGTACTCATCATAGGATTGTATCTTATCG
>CAYUTR010000145.1:0-11778 GCA_964447465.1 uncultured Chryseobacterium sp. | reverse complement strand
TGAACAGCGAATGGCATGGAGCGACCTTTGATAAACAAACCTAAACAAAATCTACTATGCTTATGCCGATGTTCCAAAAACCAAAAGTGTATTCAGAGTTGCACGCCTTCTTGTTCTGGATGTTGTCAGGTGTCGCTGCAATTGTTGCAGTAACGATTTGGGTTATTCAACCGGTGAAATGAAACACACAACTGCATTCCGTTTAATGCTCTTTGTGCTGCTACTGACTGCTGGCGATGTGCATGCAGTCACCTTATATTGGGTTCGCAGCACACCAGGAAATTGGAATCAACCGAATAGCTGGTCTCCGACTTCAGGTGGCGCGCCAGTACTTACTAACCCTTCTGCAATGGGCGACGTTGCAATTTTCGACGGTGGTGGCGTAGGCAACTGCTTCATCACCTCCACTGTCGATATTTTTTCAACTACCATCAACGCAACATATCCCGGCACTATTACCAACACGGGATACATGCATTCTAATGCTATCAGTTTCTCTATCGCGGGAGGCACCTACACGCTCGCTGCCGGTAGTCTTCCGAATATCGGAACGTTCACGCAAACCGGTGGCACCTTCAACGGCGCGAATGTAGTTGTCCAGGTACTTGGCAACTTCACTAAAACGGGAGGTACATTCAATGCACCGAGCGGAATACTTGAAGTACGCGGAAACTTCACAGTAGGTGCAAGCCAATTCAACCACAACAACGGTACGGTATACTTTGCTGCTACAACGCCCGCTATAACCATAAATATAGTCGCGCCTCTTGCGAACGTGAATTTCTTCGGATTTGCGACCGCCACTTACAACATCACCGGAACATTAATTGTTAATGGAACATTGCGACACCAAGGGGCAGGTGGACTTGTCATCAATGGAGGTAATATTAATTGCAATGGAAATGTATTGCTGACCAATACATCGACGGCCGGTGGAGGTTCAGCCAATTTGAGATTGACGGGAACGGGAATTCAGCAAATCAATAGTTCAGTACCCATTGGCCAATCACGTGTGCCGCATATTGTAGTTGCGAAAACGGCAGGAACGTTTGGTTTTGTTGGTACAGTAACGGTTACCGGAAATTTTCTGTACGATCCTCCCGGTGCAACAGGATGCGTTTCAGCCCATGCAGCAGGTGCCGTACTCGCGATGTCGGGCAACGCAACCTTGACAACTGTTGATCTCAGCAGTACATACTCCATATTCACTCTTTGCAATCTGACATTGATGACAGGTTGTTACGTTCAGCTTGGTTCTTACATCCAGATACGCAACATTCTGTTTCAGCCACTTTCGCAACTGGACGCAACAACTTCAAATCATTGGATCAACATGTATGGCACATGGATCAATCAAAGCACAAGTGCCTCATCATTCAATGAACGAGCCGGTCGTGTGACCATGGGCTCTGGTTCATTGACTTCATCAGTTACCGGCGGCGAATCGTTTTATGAACTTGAAATGGTAGATCCCGCCGGCTCTGCGCAGCTGACAATAAATTCAAGAGTGAATATTATCAGCACACTCCGTGACGTTACTGTTACAAATTATAACATCATTTACAACAGCACAACGGCACCATTGGTTTTTCTCGACAATGCGACAATGTGGTATTCGGATCCCGGTATGATGACACTTGCTGTTACCGGTCCCGTGACAAAGATTGGCAATGACGCTTTCTCGTTTCCGGTTGGGGCCGTGGCTTCTCCATTCATTTATTCCCGGCCGATTACGATTTCAGCACCGGCTCAAACAACCGATCAGTTCACTGCGCAATATTACCTGTCCAATTCCAACGCTCTCTATTCTCATGCGTCGCGAGATATCTCGATCCAGACAATGTCTGATTGCGAATACTGGACGCTCAATCGCACAGCGGGATTTTCATCGGTATTCGTAACGCTTAGTTTTTGGGCAACAGCTACGCCTCAGTGTCCGGTAATTAATCCTACTGATGTAATAGTGTGCAGATGGGATGGAACTACGTGGAAAAATCACGGACAGTCATCGAATACATTTTCTCCGCCTTCATTCGGAACAGTTACATCACTTGCTCCCATCAATTCGTTCAGTCCGTTCACAATCGGATCAACCACCATGTCGAATCCATTGCCTGTAGAACTTACTTCGTTCTTGGTTCAGCCCGAAATGAGTCATGTGAATGTTCAATGGTCAACAGCCACAGAGACAAACAACGACTATTTCATCATAGAAAAATCTACCGATGGTTCAACCGTTCAATCAGTGGATACCATAGATGGTAATGGAACAACTTCCACCACTCATGAATATTCATTGACCGACTACACGCCGTTCGATGGCCAATCATACTATCGCCTCACGCAGGTTGATTTTAATGGACATACAACCAGCTATGATTGGCAGCCCGTAACTATCACCGCTGTTCCGGAAGTTCACTGTTATCCCAATCCATCTCAAGGAGAATTACACGTTGAACTACCCGGTGAAGTCGACGAATACTGGACTATGACAGTCACAGATCTTAACGGTAAAGTCGTTTGGTTTCGTGAGGGACAACGAGACGTATTCGGAACCGTACACATGGCATTACCAGCTGGTGCATATGCGATCATGATGTCCTCTGAAACGGTTAATTACAGGCAACGATTGGTCATTACCGATTAATAAATATCTACAACCATTGGCTCGGGATAAACGTATTCTAACGAACTTTACCCCGTTAGATGGTAACCCTCACAATTACCCCCACTCTAAGAACTGCTGGAGTTTCTTACAATACCGAAACTCAGGTTCTGGAAATCAGCGGAATTTCTATTCCGGAAAATGCCGATGCATTTTTTCAGCCCATGTACGACTGGCTGGATGAAATCGTGAAAGTATACAAGGGTAAAATCACGGTGCGTATCAACCTCACGTACTTCAATACATCTTCTGTACGTCACCTGCTCATCATCATCAAATCAATGATCACTGCTTACCGCGATTCACTTGTTGTGGAATGGGTGTATGAAGCGGATGATGAAGAGATCAAAGAGCGGGGCGAACAGCTTTCCGAAGTGGTGAAGTTTCCGTTTCAGTTTGTTTCGGAAGGATAGTTTCCGGTTCTAAGTTCTATGTTCAAGGTTCGCGGTTATAGAACACGTTGAGATACTCTTGACCTATTAGCGCCGGGCTCGGTACACAGAACCTAGAACTTAGAACCTAGAACATTAACAACTTTAGTGGCCAACACTTCCGCAATTTTCTTGTGACTTTCAACCGTCCATCCCGCCACATGCGGCGATAAAATCACACGATCTGATTTCCGCAATTCCTGAAACGGCTGCGGCAATTCTTCTGCGCTTAGATTTTCAAATGAAGTTGATTCGTATTCGAGGACGTCGAGTCCCGCACCAATTACTTTTCCGTCCCGATTGCTATCGGGATGAATTGCATTCACCAGAGCTTCTGTACTCACCACGGCGCCACGGGAAGTATTGATTACCCAGATATTTTTTTTGAATGACGCGAGATATTCCGTGTTTACCATTCCGCGGGTTTCTTCAGTGAGTGGGACGTGTAAACTCAATACATCTGCATGCGTGAATATTTCTTCGGGAGTTGATTCCGTCACGAGTTCATCACCGAATCCGGATTTGTATTTGTCATAGGCGAGAATCTTTATATCAAATCCACGCAGCACTTTTGCAAATGCAGACCCCATGTTCCCATATCCGATGATGCCAACAGTTTTTCCCGTGAGTTCAACGCCCCGATTTTCTTCGCGAAGCCAAATACCGTTGCGGACTTCATTGTCTGCTCTGCGGAAATTATTCATCAGCGAAAGCAACATGCCTAATGCATGTTCTGCAACTGCCACGCGATTACCTTCCGGCGCGTGCACACAGCATATTCCGCGCGACTCGGCGTACTTCACATCAATATTTTCCATCCCCGCTCCTGCTCTGCCGATGCACTTCAGATTTATTCCCGCATTGAGAAATTCCTGATCGAGTTTGAAACGACTGCGGATTATCACAGCACTATATTCCGGTAACTTCTTTAGGATCTCTTCTTTTGGCGAAGTGTAATCCTCATCGCACACGAATCCCTTTGCCAGAAGCATTTCCAGCATCGCAGGATGATTCGAATCGAGGAAAAGAATTTTCTTCATCATGCCTAGAGCATAATGCCCGATAACAGGGCCATGGAAATATTGAAGTAAATCAGAAGTCCGGTTACGTCGACAAGCGTTGCAACGAATGGCGTTGAAGAAACTGCAGGATCAAGTCCGAGTCGTTTCAGCAACAGCGGCAGCAATGAACCCATGAGACATCCCCACAGGACAACACCCACGAGTGTAATCGAAACCGTAAGTCCGATGAGCAGCCAGTGCGGACCATAGTCGTCAATCCACTTTGTCCATATCAGGACGCGTAGAAATCCCATTGCACCGAGCACCAATCCTAACACAAGTCCCGAGCCGAGTTCCTTTCTCAGAATACGCAGCCAGTCCTTCACCGTAATTTCCCCAAGTGCCAATGCACGGATGACGAGTGTCGATGCTTGCGAACCGGAATTTCCGCCGCTGGAAATAATCAGCGGAATAAAAATCGCCAGGATAACGGCCTTCTCAATTTTGTCGTGATAAAAACTCATCGCAGTTACCGTGAGTGTTTCTCCGATGAAGAGAACCGCAAGCCAACCCACCCGCTTTCTGATCATCTGCCAGAAGGGAACATTCATATACGGTTCATCGAGCGCTTCCACACCGCCCATCTTCTGAACGTCCTCGGTAGTTTCTTCACGGATAACGTCAACGATATCATCAACCGTAATTCTTCCTACGAGACGATTCAGAGAATCAACAACCGGAATAACGACGAGGTCATATTTATCCATCACCTGCGCAACTTCTTCTGCAGGCGTATTTGTTTTCACACTCACAATTCCGGGATTGAACACATCAGTGATTGGTGTGCGCAACGGTTTGGTGAGAAGATTCTTCAGCGACAAAAGTCCAACGAGGCGCTCTTCATCATCAACTACGTAAATCGTATAAATATTCTCTACGCCTTCAGCTTGCTTGCGTATTTCGCGAACGCATTCCCAAACATTTTTCGAAGAATGAACTTTCACCAATTCCTTCGCCATGATACCACCGGCGGTATCGGGATCGTAGTTGAGGAGATCGACGATGTCACTCGCCTGCTCCATGTCTTCCACGTGAGAGAGGACTTCATCCTGCTGCTCGTCGGAAAGTTCACCGAGTACATCGGCAGCATCATCTGTTGCGAGATTGTCGATTACTCTATCCGCTATTTCCTCGGATGAAAGCCGCGAAAGAATCATCTCACGCTTGTCGTCGTCGAGCAACAGAATTGCTTCTGCAGCGAGTTCTTCCGGTAAATAGAGATAAGCTTTTACCGCTTCTTCATCCTCGAACAAGTTGAGGATCTCAGCAGCATCAGCCGGGTGTAATTCGTCTAGCTTCTGGAGAATAAACTCCTTGTCGCCCACTTCAATTGCGTGGCGAAGCTCATCCAGAAATAGGTCTGTGATCTCGAGCGACATGAGGGAGGTTTATCCATTGGTTTTACGTGCCCGCGAAGGTACGGATTGTTTCGTGTTCCGCTGCCTGTTCATATGACGAATAGCATCCGTGGGGTAAACCCCACGGCTATCATCTCTATCTGTTATATGATAATCTGCACGGGCTTGCGTGACAAGAATATTCAGCCACAAGCCCGTGCAGAATATTACAAGATAAAAATGAGATGATAGCCGTGGGCTTCAGCCCACGGAAGCCGTTATAAAGAGAGAATCTTCGTCAACTCCACAAACTCCTTCACCGACAACTGCTCCGGTCTCTGTGTAAACACCGGGTTCTTCTCTTCGCCTTCCTTAATCGTAAACGCATGCAGGGAATTACGCATCTGCTTTCTGCGCTGATTAAATGCTGCTTTCACCACCTGGATAAAAAGCTTTTCGTCGCAACCGAGATCGGTCGTGTTATTTCTACGTAAACGAATTACTGCTGAGTCCACTTTTGGTGGTGGAGAAAATACCGTTGGTGGAACCGTGAAGAGATATTCAATATCATACCACGCCTGCAACAGCACGCTGGTGATTCCGTATGCCTTCGTTCCTGGTTTTTCCGCAATGCGAACCGCAACTTCTTTCTGAAACATACCAACGACTTCAGGAACCATATCCTTAAAGTCGAGAACGCGGAAAAGAATTTGTGTTGAAATGTTGTACGGAAAGTTTCCTATTACCGCAGTTGGTTCGCTGAAGAACTCTGTAAAATCTCTACGAAGAAAATCGGCCGCGATGATGCGTTCTTTTAATTCAGGATAATTTTGCTCGAGGTAAGCAACCGACTCGCGATCAATTTCGCAAACCCATGTTTCGAACTCCTCGTGTGGTAAAAGATATTTTGTGAGCATTCCCGTTCCGGGGCCAACTTCCAGCACCTTCTTAAATTTCCCCTCTGGAGCAAGTGATGCTGCAATTTTCTCAGCAATGTTCTGATCCGTCAGAAAATGCTGGCCGAGATGTTTCTTCGGACGTACGTATGTACTCATACTTATTCGATATGCTCCAGCAAGGTACGGAAGGCTGTAAACTTATCGTGGTATTTTTCCATGTGCTGCTTCTGCAATTCCGGGGCAAACTCTTTCATGTAGCGATTGATTTCGTCCATGTTGTTTGCAGAATACTGAATGGAATAACTCACACCTGCTTGTTCATCGACCATGATGCGGAAAATTCTTCCTTGCGTAAAACAACCGGTTGCTACTACATCCGGAATGTGTTGCGACTTCATCCATTGCAACCATTCGTCGTGAACGGAATTGTCGATGTTAACGGTGACGTTGTAGACGATCATAATTGATTTATTCCTGCGGCTTATCCCCACGTAAAAAGCGGTAACGCTTCTGCGCATCCACCTTAAATAGACTACCGGGATAATTGGTGATTACATCAAGGTAATACTGCTTGGCTTTCTCTTTATCGTCGAGATAATAATCGTAGAGTTCTGCCATGCGGAATGTTGCATCGTCGCCAAGAATATCGCTTCCGTAGTTCTGGATAATCGCATCGAGATAAGTTGCAGCCAGCTTGTAGTTCTGTTGCTTGAATGCAATTTTGTAACGCATGTAAAGAATATCATCAGCTAGCGCGTGGGTAGGATATTCTGATTCGATGGAATCGAGATACAGATTTGCCTTGGTAAAATTATTCTGAAACAACATGAGATCTGCTTGTGCAAACAACATGAGCGGTGCGGGATTACTGTCCAACGCAAGATTATCAGTAATCAGCATCGACATGTAAATTGCATCATTCGCAATCAAGCGCGATGGTGCTTCCTTGAGAATACTCAACTGTGTTTGCGCCCAATGGAAATCGCCAATGTAAAAAGCAACTTTCGCATTGCGCAATTTTGCTTCCTGACCAATCGGATCCATCTTGAACACTTTCTCTACCTGAGAGTAACGCAATGATGCTTCCCAAACCTGTCCGTCTAGCAGGAGAACATCACCTAATTCCAATTTCGCCCATGCAAGTCGCCCCGCTTGAACTCCCGGAACAACAATCGCTTCTTCGAGCAATGCAATCGCGGCTTTTGTTTTGTGGAGATAAAATGCCTGAAGATGCGCCATCGTCACCATTAACGATAACGTCGAAGAATTCTTTCCAAGTTCATCGAGCGTTGATTGCATTTCTGCTTCAACTGAAAGTAAATCTTCCTGTGTGTACGATGCCGATGCTGTTACATCTTCGTAACGCGTATTCACTTTTTCTATTCGGGCGCGATTGTAATTTGCTTTTGTTGGTCCGAGTGAAATTACATAATCATATGCATCAGTTGCAACAGAATACTGTCGATTGAGTCGCGCTACTTCTGCAAGATCCATAATTCTCCATCCTTCGAGATTATCACGCTTGTCAACCGCTTTCGCCTGGATGAGCGCGCCTGCGAAGTTGTTCTCCTGCATGTAATACCACATGAGCATCTGGTTCCAGATTGTTCTGTCGGGGTATTTCTGCGAACGCTTGATAAGTTCAGTACGGAGAATCGTAGAAATTGTATTCTCAGGATCTGCATCCAGTTGTACCTGCAGCAAATCCTGCACCTTTTTTTTGATATCCGGATCAGGAGAAATCTCAAGCAGGTCGAGATATTCTGTCACCATCATCGTGTAATCTTTCTTGATGGTGTACACTTCAGCAAGCTCAATGTGGAAAGTGTAAGAAGAAGTCTTCAGTTCTTTTCTTCCCTGCTTCAGCGCATCAACGGCGTAATCTGTTTCATTGAGCGCAAGAAATGCATCGGAAATTTCTACCACATGTCGCGGGGAAGTTGTGGTATTGATTCCATCCACTGCGCCTTTGAATTCTTTCTTCGCTTTGTCTTCGTCGCCTTGTGCGCGATACACGCGACCCATATCGATTTTGTAACGCAGATCCCAGTCGGCTTTCGCCTGCTGCTTCTTCACCGTCTTCTCTGCCTTCTTGAAATTTTTCGTGAAGATGAGACAGTTCAGGTAGTAGTTGTAGTAAAGTGAAATCGGATTCTTGGTGTACAGCTTCTCGTAGTACACAACGGCTTTGTCGTAATCGCCCGCCTGATAATATTGTACAGCCAACTGTTCATCCGGAGAAAGCGGTACAACTGTAGTATCGTCCTGCGGATTAAGCTGAACCTGCGCGTGAAGTTTTACCTGCGCGAACAGAAGAAGAAAAAAGAAAATGCCGATTGCCTTCTGCATGATCAAGGTTGCTGCACGGTTGCCACTCTTGCACTCATCCGGAGGACGTATGCATTTACTTTCGGCAAAAGTGTATCGTACGATTTACGTGTGTTCTCGAGTGAAGACTGTAGTTCCAATGCGTATGAATTAATTACCGACACCTGCGACGATTCGTGCACAACACTTGCTTTCCCATCAACACCTTCGGCAAGCGAATGGTTTTGAAGATCGTGTTTCAGATTGTCAAGTCCGCGGTTCATAGAATCAATTGCATTGCCGAGTCGCACAGCCTCTTCGTTTACACGACGATACTTGTTTCCGGTTTCCTTGTATTCGGTCAATAACAATGCCGTACTGTAGTCCAGCGTGTCGGTAAGATTATTCACGTTATACTGGATGAACTTGCTGTTCGCTGCAATGTCGTCTGTACGTTTGGTAATATCCGTTGAGTTGAATGTAGCGATCAATGAATCAGTCGAAACCAGCACTTTTTTGAGACTATCGATAGCCGATAGCTCACGGGTGTAGTCTTCTCCCTTACAAGTTACGAGAAGCACTCCGATTAAGCTTAGGATTACGAGATGCAGTCTCATGATTTCGCTGGTAATTAACTAATATTAGCAAAGCCGGTATACGGTTGCAGCACTTTCGGGATGTTGATTCCATCGGGAGTCTGATTATTCTCCAATAGCGATGCAACAATTCTCGGCAACGCCAATGCAGATCCATTCAACGTATGTGCAAGCTGAGGCTTCGCATCTCCTTCGCGGAAACGCAACTTTAAACGATTGCTCTGGAATGTTTCGAAATTAGAAACTGAACTTACTTCCAGCCATTTTTCTTGCGCGGCAGAAAAAACTTCCATGTCGTATGTCTGTGCAGAACCAAAACTCATGTCGCCACCACACAATAACAAAGTGCGGAAAGGCAATCCAAGTTCTTTCAGTAATCCTGCAACAAACTCACGCATCTCTTCCAGCGTCTCGTAAGATTTAGAAGGATGTGCAACCTGCACGATTTCTACTTTATCGAATTGGTGCAAACGATTCAGTCCGCGCACATCTTTTCCGTAAGAACCTGCTTCGCGGCGGAAGCACGGTGTGTAACCACAATTTTTCACCGGCAGCTCTTCTGCTTTCAGAATTACATCGCGGTAAATATTGGTAATCGGAACTTCTGCTGTTGGAATCAAATAAAGATCATCGATCTGCACATGATACATCTGTCCTTCTTTATCAGGAAGCTGTCCTGTTCCGAATCCAGAATCTCTGTTCACCATAATCGGCGGTTGCACTTCGAGATATCCTGCTGCAGTTGCTTTGTCGAGAAAATAATTGATCAGCGCACGCTGGAGACGCGCACCTTTTCCTTTGTACACAGGAAAACCTGCGCCGGTAAGTTTCACTCCCAATTCAAAATCGATGAGATCATATTTTGAAGCGAGTTCCCAGTGCGGAACAGCTTTATCGTGCAGTTTCGGAATTTCTCCGTGTGCATAAACTTCTTTATTGTCGGCAGGAGTTTTTCCTTCAGGCACAACTTCATTCGGAAGATTCGGAACCTGCACAAGCAGGTCGAATTGTTCCACTTCGAGTTTCTCGAGAACTTCCTGGAATTTTTTCTCGCTGTCTTTCAGCAACGTGGTCTTGACTTTAATTTCCTCTGCTTCCGCTTTCTTTCCCGACTTCATCAGTTCGCCAATCTGGCGTGCAAGCGAATTTGATTCAGCTTTAACACCCTCAAGCTCAGTGAGTGCTTTGCGGCGATCTGCATCGATCTGCGCAATAGCATTGATGAATTTCGGTCCATCGAAGTTTTTTTTCGCCAGTCGGCGGATTACTTCGTCTTTTTGATCGCGGATGGTTTGTAACTGGAGCATATTATTTTATTCGAGGCGTAAAATTACACAAATACAGACAGTTCCATTGGTAAAACTGTAGTTCCTGATCCAAATTGGGGAAAACGTTCCGCAATTTTCCAGTCGTGCAATGCCGTGATTTCACTGGAAAAACGCCAGTTGATTTTTAGTCAACATTTTTTCGACGGTAGAGTTGGAATCGACCTGTATTCGTTCTAATTTGCTCTTAACAAACCACGGTTACGTGGCGTCGGGTTCCCAAACCCGATTCGCGGAACCAGCAAACCCATGAAAATGAAATTAACTCTACCAGGCGTTTGCCTGCTTGTTGCACTTTGCGCGCAACAACTCCACTCCCAGAACGTAGCGATTAACGCAACGGGCGCTGCACCGGCCGCATCTTCTATGCTCGACATCTCATCGACTACAACAGGAATTCTAATTCCGAGAATGACATCGGCACAGCGAGCTGCGATAGTCGCACCAGCTACCGGACTAAAAGTTTACGATACAACCACAGGAACATTCTGGTACTTCAATGGTGTGGTGTGGGTGCAGGAACTTACTACTGGTAACGGATGGATTCTCGCGGGAAACACCTTAGCCGGCACAGAGTGGATGGGGTCAGTGAACAATCAACCCGTACGATTTGTGAGTAACAACACAGAGCGCATGCGGATTCTTGGTGCAGGTAACGTGGTGATTGGCGCCACTGTAGCAGCTGCAGGAGTTGACATGCTCGATGTTATTGGAACTGCCGGCATGCCGTACGCGATCAATGGTTTTGCAAATGGAAATGCTATTGGTGTTTGGGCGCAAGGCGGTGGAGCAACGGGCTTTGGATTGCTTTCAAGAAATACAAATGCAAGCGGAACCGGCTTGATTTCCGGTGGTAACAACACAGCTTTGAATTACCTCGTTGGAGGTTCTGGTGTTTCGAGCAACGGAGGCGGTTTTGGTGTTGTGGGCTGGGGAAATACTGTTGCTTCCGGTACTGGTATTGCTGGTAGTGGAAACAATTCGGGAATCACTTCCTTAGTTAGTGGTTCTGGTGGCGCTTTCCGCGCAACAACAACCGGTGTGTTCGCATACAGCACGACTGGTGGCGTTGGTGAAGCCGTTTATACTAATCAGTTCGGAAACATTGTTCGGGTTAACTATTGGAACGGGGCACAGCAATTCAAGATTGCAGGCGC
>CAYUTR010000144.1:0-11861 GCA_964447465.1 uncultured Chryseobacterium sp. | reverse complement strand
GTGTATGCTTATATGACACAGGAACAGTTGGAGAAGACGATCGTGAAAACGAAGAAATCGATGGAGGCCGCGGCGAAGGACATGGATTTCATCGAAGCTGCACGATTGCGCGATGAGATGTTCGCGTTGGAGCGGTTGCGGAAAGAGCGTCAATAAGCTCTCAGCTCAGTCAGGATACCGCCCATAAATTTCACGCAGGGAATCCGGATTCGAAATCTCAAGTTTTACGAAACCGGTATCATTTAAAGTACGGGCGTCCAAATCATCGACCAGTATGTAATTCCAAATGTCAACTCCGTTTTCATCCTCGCGCTCCATGTAACCTCCGATGTGCCTGGTGAGAATATCTATTTTCCGATCGTGATTCAGATCAACAAACCAACTATCAGTCTGGAACCACGGCCCTTCTCCTGCATGTTCACTTGCAAGAACAAACGGATAACGGAATCCCTTTTTCTGATCATACACGAAGAGTAATACATCTTTTCCGTAGTAGATAGCCAACTCATTCGTGTCGCCATATTCACCAACGAAGATTTCCTGTCCGTTCATCTGTGCACGCAACTTAGGACGAAAGAAACATTCAGTGGTGTATTCGAAGTAATTGTAACCAGTGTCCTGATGCAGCAACAAGTCATAGAAGTACTTGGTTTTCGTCGTGTCCAGCGTCCCCCGAATAAAACCTTCAGTCACAAAACCCATCGTGTCTTTTGCATTCAATTTTACAGGTGGAAACTGCGCACGGAAATGTTTCATCCCGGGATCCTTTGGCATTGCAAACGCCAAACAAAACACTGCAGTAATTAATAGTGCTCGCTTCATGACATAAAAAAAAGTCCCAGTTTGCCACCGGGACTCTTCCTGATTAGTCGTTCAGAATTATTTTGTGCTAACCTCTACAGGCTGCTCAAAAGCCTGGAAGCCACTCATGAAAGTAGTGTTCTTCTTGATGCGCTTATGACGTGCACGCTTCTGGTGCTTAGTTCCGCATGCGTGTTTGTTTCCGCACGACTCAGCAACGAAAGCGATTGATCCAAGCGCAAGTAGTGCAAGAATCATTTTAGCAGAGATGAATTTTTTCATGGAGTGTTATGTGTTTAAGGTGTTTGCGTTCTGTCTTACAATAATACGACACAATTTCTGCATATACAAGCCTGTTAGTAAGCCCCTTGGCGCTTTCTTATGAACCATTCCAATGTTAATAAGAACAACAGAATTGCGAAAATCCACCACATTTGGACAAGTTCGATCAGCTTCTTGGGGTTGTAAACTACAGGCTTTATGTCCTCACGGGCCCGAATCACGTCAGCCAGAGATTGAATTGCTACCGGGTAAACCAACTGACCGTCATGTGATTCCGCCAAATTGAAGAGTACACGGTGATTGGCCGTTGTTACAGAACGTTCGGCCATGAGCCGCGTGACAACAAATTTTCCGCTCCTGGTGTAAGTTTCGGTCCCCACTTTAGTGCTTGCGGTCCATGAATATTCTCCGGGACGCTTCGCTCCGGTGTTCAGATGATATGCCCTTCCCGTTTTAGAGAAAGTGTAATTGTATTCCGTTCCTTTCTCATCAATTACCTTGAGCATTACATCCGGCGTCTGAATCAATTCATAACTCTGGTTGTAAACTTCTGCATCAAACATGATTTCTTCGTTTTCAGGCTTTGATGTCGGACCGGAAACGCGAAGGAAACTTCTCTCTTCCTGCAAAGACAAGTACTGAATGGTTTTGCCGATCAGCTCATCGAAGATTGCGTGTGTACCATGTGCTGAGAAGTCCGTCATTTTCCATTTCCACAATCCTTCACCGGCAAAAATGGAAATCTTTCTTCCCTCCTGCTCAGAGAAAACCCAAAGCGGGAATTCCGTATTCAGTGTGCCTATCTTCTGCTTCATGAACGGCGTTACGGCGTTCGTCATGGTAAACTGTGCGAACGGAACCTGAACAGCAGGAAGCTGCGGAATAAAGTTTGTAACGTCTTCCGACAAAGAGAAGAACGGGAACTCATTGATAGCGATTGGTTGACAATCATTCGCACGTGAACCATTCATCTCGATCTGAAATCCCGTTCCGAGATTATTGAACTGCGTGTATCGCGAATGTGCACCGGTAATGTACCAAACCGGAATTCCTGCAGCGGAAAGATCTGACAACAGCTTTTGTCCCTGGGCTGTTTCAGAAGGAACAGAGTGAAGAATTGCGAGGTTGAACTTATTAACCGGTTCTGTAATCTCACCGAGGATTCCGGTGGTGACTTCGTAATTGTCGTTGCTCTCGATGGAAAGCTTTAATGCACCGATATCCGGATGTGGTGCCGCACCTACGATGAGAATCTTCTGTCGCGAGTCAAGCACTTCAACAAAGAAATCGAAACGGTTGTTGACAGTGTTTTCTTCATCAACAACGTTGCTTACCACTGCTGAGTATTTCTGAATTCCGACAGAAGACGCTTCAAGTTCTACAGGTAATACCGTTGTATACGATTCTTTATCCGGCGTTATGCGATGCGTATACAGAACCTGTCCTCCTTTGCTTAAGGTTAGCGTTGCAGTTTCGCCGGTAACTTTCATGGAGTTCACAACAATCTCTACCGGAAACTTATTCCCGAGGAACGCAATCGTGTTGTGATGTACATCCGGAATGAGAATATCTTTCTTCACCGTTGTATCACCGAGCGCTATGGCAAACACAGGTGATTTCAACCAGGTTGTGCTATAGACCGGACTTACACCGCGATTGAAAATCCCATCACTGGCAACAATTACTGCTCCGAGGTTCCTGTTGCTGTAGCGCGTCTCAAGTTCTGAGAATAAAGTGGAGAAATCTGTTTCCTTGTGATTGAATGTAGAATCTTCTCCTTCGGTGAAGTGATCACCGAATGAATAGCGCACCACAGTGAACTTTTCGCTCAGCGCTTCTTCGAGCTTGTTGAGTTCGGGTATAAACTGTGTTTTGTAATAAGCTGAATCCTTTCCCGAAACGATCGATTCGGAATGGTCCGTTGCAATTACAATAACCGGTTTCTCCACTTCACGCAGGATTGTCTCCAGCAAAGGAGATAGCAGGAGAAACGCCAGAATGCTGACTGTTACGAAACGAAGACCCGAAAGAAAATAAAGTATCCGTTTCGAAATTCCTTCATACTTCCTGTCGCGCAGATATAAAGCAGCCGCATAGATCATTCCCGCCAGCAGACAGAGCAGGATAAACCATTTAGGCGCTTCGGTTACGACATTTAGTTTCAAGAGTAAGTTATTTCAGGGAATTCCTTATGTCAGCATTCCGCCGCAAACATTCAGCACCTGTCCGGTTACATAAGATGAAAGATCACTCGCGAAAAACAACGTTGCTTTTGCAACATCATCCGGCGAACCACCACGCTTCAGTGGAATTGCATCGCGCCACGACTGTACTACTTTCTCGTCGAGCGCACCAGTCATTTCAGTTTCAATAAATCCCGGAGCAATGACGTTACAGCGGATATTTCTTGATCCGAGTTCCAAAGCAACAGATTTGCTGAACCCAATAATTCCTGCCTTCGATGCTGCGTAGTTGGATTGTCCTGCATTGCCTTTCACTCCTACAACCGAACTCATATTGATGATAGATCCGTTTCTCTGCTTGAGCATCGGACGCTGTATTGCTTTTGTAAGATTGAAAACCGATTTCAGGTTGGCGTTCATCACGTCGTCCCATTGCTGTTCCGACATACGCATGAGCAATGTATCGCGTGTGATTCCTGCGTTGTTAACTAGAACATCAACTGTTCCGAACTCTGCAACAACGTTGTTCACTAACTCCTCAGCAGCTTTGAAGTCGCCGGCGTCGGATTTATATCCTTTCACTTTCACTCCGTTCGCAGCGAGTTCTGCTTCCAGCGCCCGTGCTTTTTCATCAGATGAGACGTACGTGAAAGCGACATTCGCGCCGTTCTTTGCGAAAAGCTCTGCAATTCCTTTTCCGATTCCTCGCGTGGCTCCGGTGATCAGTGCAGTTTTTCCTTCCAGTAATTTCATAAACGAGTATGTTTCTTTGGTAATCAAAGATAGCAGAATGAACGATGAGACGCCTTTGTTTTTCGACATTCATGCCAATTTGTGTGACGAGTTTATTCACACGTTTTGTGTTTTTCTTCTGCGAAATATTTTCATCATCAGATGGTGAAAACATTTCCGAAAAAACAGAACTGAAAATGTAATTCCGATTTATTCTCTATTATATTTGTTTCGTTCTGCCGCCCGGCAGGACATGCATATGAAGAGCAGCGCTTTTGGGGTTAGGCGTTGCTCTTCTTTTTTTTACCGCAATCAGGCTCTTAAATCTTACCACCAAGTTCAACAAGGCACCAAGTATCAGTGTTTTTGACCAGGTGAACTTCTTTCGGATTCAACCCACTTCCTGGGCCTTGGTGAACTTGGTAGTGAAATAACTGAGGATCGTATTGCCTCATTGGGTATTTCGTACTATTTTCACCTCCCCAATAAAATCCCACATTTAACCCAATACCCTATGTCAGGACCTTCATTCAAAGAAAAGATGCGTTACTCGTTTGAGAATACGTTGTCTTCCGGACCAGTTGCAATTATCGGATGGCTCGCAATTGTTTCACTTGTAATCGTACTTATTGCCGGAACGGTTGTATTTATTACAGGCACTACGTATGATGGCAGCGACAGTTGGGTTGAGGCGGCGTGGAATTCTCTGATGCGTACGTTCGATGCGGGCAATATGGCTGGAGATGGAGCACCTGGTGAAACGACCGGTGCAGACTGGATCATTCGTGGCGTTGCCCTAACTGTTACAGTTGGCGGTATCTTCATCGTAAGTACGCTCATCGGTACAATTACTTCCGGTATGGAAGGTGCGATTGACGAGATGCGCAAAGGAAAGTCAAAGGTTCTCGAATCTAATCACACGCTGATTCTTGGATGGTCGCCGAAGATTTTCACCATCATTTCTGAATTGCTCATCGCAAACGAGAACAAACGCAAGCCGCGTATTGTGATCATGGCTGATCGCGATAAAGTGGAAATGGAAGATGAAATCCGCTCGAAGTTCCCGAATACAAAGAATACAAAAATTATTTGCCGCACAGGAAGTCCGCTTGATCTTGACGATCTGAAAGTGGCCAACCCGCATGAAGCGAAATCGATCATTATCGTTTCTCCTGAAGATGCAGCACAGCCAGACGTTTACGTAATCAAGTCTATTCTTGCGTTAACGAACAATCCTGATCGCGGGACAAAAGATTTCCATATAGTAGCGGAACTTCGCGAAGAGAAGAACATGGAAGCAGGAGAATTGGTTGGAGGACACGAGACCTCACTCATCCTTTCTTCTGATCTTATTGCACGTGTAACGGCACAGACTTGTCGTCAGTCAGGTTTGAGCGTTGTGTACACTGAACTTATGGACTTCGATGGTGCAGAAATCTATTTCCACGAAGAACCGAAGCTCACGGGTAAAACATATCGTCAGGCAGTTGATGCATATGAAGACTCTGCTGTAATGGGCTTTATGAAGGCAGATGGAACAGTGATGATGAATCCACCAATGGATACGATCATTCAGAAAGGTGATCAGATCATCGCGATCACTGAAGATGATGAATCACTTATTCCTTCTGAAACTGCTGCACCTGCTGCAGACAAAGCGGCGATCCGTGAAGGTCAGCGCACTCCTGCCGGAAAAGAGAAGACAATTGTACTTGGATGGAACGAAAAAGGAACAATGATCATTAACGAGCTCGACAACTATGTTGGAATGGGTTCTGATATCCTGATTGTTTCCGATGTGAGTACTTCTGAGGCAGAAGCAAACGCATTGAAAGCCGGATTGACCAAGCAGAAACTGACTTACCTCAATGCCAACATTACAGAGCGCAATATTCTGGATGAAGTTAAAGTCGCAGACTACGATCACATCATCATTCTCTGTTCGAACGAAAAAGAAGTTCAGGAGGCAGATGCAGAAGTACTGATCACCCTGCTCCACTTGCGTAATATTGCAGAGCAAACCGGAAAGAACCTGAGTATCGTCAGCGAAATGCGCGATGTGCGTAACAGAGCTCTTGCAGAGATCGCTAAGGCAGACGACTTTATTGTGAGCGACAAATTGGTATCGCTACTTTTATCACAGATTTCTGAGAACAAGCACCTGGAGAAAGTGTTTAAGGATCTTTTCCGTTCAGAAGGATCTGAAGTTTACATCCGTGAGATGAAAGATTACGTTCAGCCAGGAAAAGCGGTTGACTTCTATACGGTAATTGAAGCTGCAGCTGCTCGCGGGGAAACACCTATCGGTTATCGAATTGTTGAACACTCACAGAATTCTGATAAGGCTTACGGTGTTGTTGTGAATCCGAAGAAGTCGGCGAAGGTTGCTTACAAAGACACGGATAAGATTATCGTATTGGCTGAGGACTAGTTTGTTTGTCAGTTCGGGCACTTCGACTACGCTCAGCATGAACTCCGTCGAGAACTTAACAAACAAATCAACGTGAAGGCTTTTTGAATCAAGTTAATCGCCCGTTTTGTTGACATCTCGACTGCGCTCGATGTGACAAAACTGGCGATTTACGTTTACTAGTTCTTCAAAAGAATATCCTGCTCGATCTCCGGTTTGAACGAACTCTTATCGAGAATGTTGATCGTCTCATTCTGCACTTCGCATCCCGGTGCCTCAATGGTCATGCTGTAATTGCCCGGAGGAAGGATAATCACGTAGTTGCCGTTGTTCGCATTTGGAACATAAGTTCCCATCAATTCACCTGATTTGGTTTCGTTCACCGTAATGAACACCTCATTGTAACCCGGCTTAGCCGCATCATTGGAGAATTTAATCGGCCCGTGAATTACCGTGTAGTTCGGCTGAATGTCGTTGAACGTTACGCGATAGATGTCCAAATCGCCTAAACCATCATCACGACGCGCTGCGAGGTAACCGTAACGACCATTTTCTGAAATACGGAAGTTGCTGTTGTCTTCTGGTGTGTTAATCGGGAAACCCATGTTTGTTACACCTGTGAATTTCATAGAGTCGGAAGCGTAAACAGCTTTGAAAATATCGTAGCCGCCCATACTGGTGTGACCTTTCGAACTGAAGTACAAAGTCTTTCCATCCGCGGAGATACTTGGATAATCTTCGTCAAATTTCGTGTTCACACCTGCGCCAAGATTCACAGCCGGACCGAATTTCCCATTCGGTAAACGCTTCGAAACGTAGAGATCCATTCCTCCGAATCCGCCGGGACGGTTACTCGCGAAGTAAATCAGACTGCCGTCGTTAGAAATTGTTGCAGCGATCTCGAAGAATTTCGAGTTGATGGTTTCATCCAGCTTTACCGCACGCTTATAAGCTCCCTTTGCCTTGTCCATTTCAGCGAGGTAAAGATCACCGGCACCGGCTGCGTCATCGTAGTACAAAATCATAAAATCACCATTCGGCGACATACCAGCACACTCGGCATTTCCATCTGTTGTGCTGAGCGGTGCTCCGATGTTTTTTGATTTCAGAAAGCCACCATCACTCACACGTGAAATGCTCACTGTGGAGAAATAACTTCCGTCGGGCTGACGAAGGTTTCCATTGTCGTTGCGTTTTGTATTATACACAGCGAATGCTTCATCCGCAGGAACGAATGGAGAATAATCCGGGAACGGAGAATTGATGCTGCTTCCGAGATTTTCGAACGTAACATTCAGCGGGAACTTCATGATCTGTTCCGCGTTGTAACAGTTCTGAATTTCACGGTCAACGTCGGCGAGATTCTCTGCTTTACCCTTTCCCGCAGCTTTAAATTTGTTGTACGCCACGAGTGCGTCATCAAATCGATACGCAAAGTGATAAGCGCGACCCAACAGGTACATCGCATCCGGTTCGTAATTCGCCTGGCGCGTTACCAGTTCGAGGTATGGAATTGCTTTTGCCTTGTTGATGTTGGTGTTCAGGTAACAAATACCGATGCGGTAATTGTATTCCATGTTGCGTGCATCTTCAGCAAGCAGATCGAGATAAATCGTAAGTGCTTCGTCGTAGTTTTCTGCTTTGAATTTATCGTCGGCAGTTTTAACGTCAGACTCTGCGATATCGGTTTGCCCAAATGCAGGCGCAATTGTAAATAACAGGAATGCGGAAAGAAGTAATTTGTACATGGGTTACGGTTGAGGCGGCAAAGGTAGGAAATTCAGGAGTCGGCGCCCCAGAGATTATCTACTCAGATATTTCGGCTCCGCGGCTTAAAAGCCGCGGCATTATGCTGATATTTTAGATGAAAACTGCACGGGCTTGAGACAAAATAATTCTTGTACAACAAGCCCGTGCATCGACTTCATTATATCATCATAATGCCGTGCGCTTCAGCGCGCGGAAGTCCATAATTGCCTAAAGTTTACGGTAGTATCATCTTATACTCCCGCCCTTCCGTCTCTCCAACAATCGCCAGCGGAAAATGCTTCGATTCGAAATTTCCCATGAGCCATTTACGGCCGGGATTAACAAGCAACAACAATCCGTGATCATCGCCCATTGCAGAAAACTCGTCATTGTTCTCGTTACGTGAAAACGGTGGAATTCCATGCGTGATACTCACCCACTCGCGGAAATAAGGAATGTCTTCTGTCACAATTCCAATTTCACTCACGCCCAGTAGCGATTGAGCAGAAAACTTTGGTGTATTTCCTGCGGCACCTAATGCTCCACGTGCGATGATCTCTACAATGTTTCCCGACGGATCATAGAAGTAAACCGATTTCGCCCACCAGTTCGGAAAGTCGATGAGAAATCCTTTGTGTTCTGAACTGTGAACAAGTTCAATATCGCGATCCTGTAACCAGGTAATTGCTTCAGGTAACTTGTCGGGATGAACATTGAATGCAAAGTGGTATTTCGCATCACGATCGCCCGGAACAAAATTCACGCGGGTGTGGCCGCACTTAAATGAAAATCCATCGCTGTCTGTTGCTGCAGGAATTTCTTCGAAACCGAGATCACCACCGTAGAACTTTTTAAGTTCTGAAGGATCTGAAGCGGATAGAGTGAGTTGAGTGATTCGCATTACGATGGTTCAATTATACGACGATATGATCGAATTACATAGCTCTTGGAAAATTTAGACCGTTCGCATAAATTAAATCGCATTAAATTAACCGAGTGAAATTCAGACATTACGCATTAATACTTTCAACGATTGGCATTAGCGCCAGTTTCCTGTTGTGGCACCTTCCAAGTTCGGAACTCCGTATCACGTTTTATTCAACATTTTCATTGGCAATCGCATTTTGGATAACCTGCATTCTGAGTGCTAAGACTTTAAAGGCCAGGATTTTCTTTGGTTTGTGTATTGTGCCTATTTGGTTCACATACACGCTCAGCAAAAGTCATGTAAAAAACTTTGCATGCAGGATCTACATTGATAATCATGAGGAAGAATTAATTCGCATCAATACATTGATGACAAAAAAAAGTGAAGGAATGGCCAGCGTCTTTGAACTATTAAAATCAGAGGACACTACGTTGACTAACTCTGAAAAATTAGAGTTAAAGGAACTATTCGACGCAACCGGGTGTCACGCAGTATATGTAAGCAAGAATCGGGTTGAATATTGGTTCTATACTTCAACAAGTATGGCATTTTCGTACTTGCCTCCTCCCTCCTGCGACCATTATGAACATGTTATTGGTTACTGGTGGTGCCGTGAAATATTTTTCAGGGATTGAGAATTAATTTCGGAGCATCAGGAGTTTCAGTAAACTTGTCGCGATGAATGATGACGACGTGGAACTATTGTACAAACTTGCGGTTCTGGGTGTGACGCTGGTTGCACTTGGCATTTGGATTGTAAAGAATAATAAAAGTCACGAACTATTTCGGGCTTTCGCGGCTAAACATAACCTGACGGTCATGGAGGATAAGGGTTGGTTGTTACGCCCTGCAACTCCCCGCTTAAAAGGGAAAATTAATCATCGTGAGGTTGATGTGATTATTCAGCGAAAAAGGGGGAAATGGTTCGGAGGAAACAACTTTTTCACGATTCTCAGAGTTCATTCCCGGTCAACTGACAATTTCAGATATTCCATCGAACTCGCAAATTTTGCAATCAAAATATTGTCAAGCACAATAACAACTGATGTTCAAACCGGTTTCGGAGATTTTGATTCTATGTATCAATTGACCTCCAATGATGAACCACGTGCACTCAAATTGTTCAATCATCATCTGTGTGAAGATTTTGTTTCGAACCCGGAGGCATTCGAGTGCAGCGGACTGACATATTCATCCGGACTGCTCGAATACAAGTGGGACTTCATGGCAACAGAACAGGGACAAGTGGATCGTCTTGGAGAAATCATGCACTTCATGGTTCACGTAGTTGAGCAAACGGAAGCATCAAAAAGCTAATGCGTCAGAAGAAAATCTTCCCCGGATTCAAAATCATCTTTGGATCGAAGAGTTGTTTGATTCCCTGCATTAATTCAATCCGCTTCGCATCAATCGCAATGTGAATGTACGGTTGCTGAACCAGCCCAATTCCATGTTCACCGGAGATCGTTCCGCCCAACTTCACGCACAATTCAAATATTTCCGTGATGCCTTTCCGCAATTCTGAATTCCAGAATTCATCCGACAAATCGCCTTTGATGATGTTCACATGCAGATTTCCATCGCCGGCGTGACCGTAACAAACAGATTTGAAACCGTACTTCTCCCCTATTGCTTTTACGCCTTTCAGTAAAGCAGGAAGTTCAGCTCGCGGCACAACCGTATCTTCTTCCTTGTAAACGCTATTCGACTTCACGGCTTCCGCGACTTTGCGACGCATTTTCCAGATCATGTTTTTTTGATCTGCGGTATCAGCGAATAGAACTTCACCGCATTCGTACTGTGCAACAACTTCATTGATGCGTTCTGCGTCTTTGTACAGAACATCCATGTCGTTTCCGTCGACTTCGATCAGTAAGTGGGCCTGAACTTCATCGCCCACCACAACATTGATGTCGGTTTCAAATCTTCTCACCCAATCAATCGCATCGCGCTCCATGAATTCCATTCCGGATGGAGTAATTCCCGCTCTGAAAACTGCACTCACCGCTTCACAGGCTTTCTCCGCTGAATTAAACGGAACGAGCATCACGAGATTATTTTGCGGATACGGAATCAGCTTGAAAACAATCTTCGTGATAATGCCTAATGTTCCTTCACTGCCAACCATCAGCTGCGTGAGATTGTAACCGGTTGAATATTTCAAGACGTTCGCGCCAGTCCACACGATTTCTCCTGTGGGAAGGACGACTTCAAGATTCAGAACGTAATCGCGTGTGGTACCGTATTTCACCGCTTTCGGTCCGCCGGAACTGTGTGCAATGTTGCCACCGAGAAAGCAGCTTCCTTTCGAAGCCGGATCAGGTGGATAAAACAACCCTTTTTCGCGAACAACATTCTGGAATTCTTCATTGATCACACCAGGTTCAACTGTCGCCTGAAGATTCCGTTCATCTATTTCAAGAATGCGGTTGAATTTCTCCAGCGTAAGAACAATTCCACCGTGAACGGGTAACGCTCCTCCGCTCAAACCAGTTCCTGCACCACGTGGTGTCAGCGCAATGGTTTTATTGTTACATAAAACCACAACTTCACTTATCTGCTCCGTGGTTTGGGGACGAACAACAACGGATGGTTTGTACAAAAGATCTTCCGTTTCATCGCGACCGTACTTTTCAAGCGAGCTCTCATCCACAAAAACATGATCCGCACCGCAAATGGCTTGCAAGGCTGCAATGTCTGACTTGTCCGGCTGGTTGTATTTCATCCCTGAAAATGTCCTTTGATAACACGCATTGTCCATCCTGACTATTGAACC
>CAYUTR010000143.1:0-11863 GCA_964447465.1 uncultured Chryseobacterium sp. | reverse complement strand
AATAGGAGATGTAGCCACGTTTCAGCGCGCGACGAATGAGCAATCCGCAGATGAGCAGAACTACGGCGAGTGCAGCTAGTGTGATTAGAAGAGTGAGGTTTTGGTCGGACATGTTACTTGACACTTGTGCGTTGAACATTGTTCATTGATACTTTACATTGACCGGACTGGTAAAGTGTCAATGGTCAACGCACAATGTTCAAGGGGCAACAAAGGAAAGAAAAAACCCTCTCTTGTTTTCACAAGAGAGGGAAAGATAAGTTTTCAAAACACTTTTTGTTTAACTGCCACACGCTTCGCATCCTTCCGGATCGTCGAGTGAGCAAGTGATCTGTTCCATTCCTGCTTCAACGGATACTACTTCTAGTGGAGCAGTTGCGTCATTTGGCATTTCCGTTAATGCAGCCTGGTCAACAGTAAACTTGATTGCATCAGCCGCAGCTTTCGTACGCAGGTAATACATACCTGTTTTCAAACCTTTTTCCCATGCGTAGAAATGCATTGAAGTGAGCTTGCCGAAATTCGGGCTTGGCACAAACAAATTCAGTGACTGCGATTGGCAAATGTATGCGCCACGATCTGCAGCCATATCAATCAACGCGCGCTGTGGAATCTCCCAAACAGTGCGGTACAGATCCTTTACATTTTGCGGAATCTCCGCGATGTCCTGAACAGAACCGTTTGCATTGATGATCTTGTTCTTCAGATTGTCATTCCACAATCCAAGTTTCACGAGATCTTTCAGGAGGTGTTTGTTCACTACAACGAATTCCCCAGACAATACGCGACGTGTGTAAATGTTCGAAGTGTAAGGTTCGAAACATTCGTTGTTGCCGAGGATCTGTGATGTAGACGCTGTTGGCATTGGTGCAAGCAACAGTGAGTTGCGTACTCCGAATTTCTTGATTTCCTCACGGAGAATATCCCACTCCCAACGTGTGCTTGGGCTAACGCCCCACATGTTGAACTGGAAAATGCCTTTGGAAATTGGTGAGCCTTCATATGTTTCGTAAGCGCCGTCCACTTTCGCGAGGTCTTTCGAAGCAGTCATGGAAGCGTAATAAATTGTCTCGTGGATTTCTGAATTCAACGCGCGCGCTTCAGGGGAATCAAATGGTAAGCGCAACAGGATGAATGCATCTGCAAGGCCCTGAATGCCGAGACCGATCGGGCGGTGACGCATGTTCGAGCGACGTGCTTCAGGAACCGGGTAATAATTTCCGTCAATGATTTTGTTCAGGTTCTTCGTTACAACGTAAGTAACATCGAACAAACGCTGGTGATCGAATTTTCCGTCGATTACGAAACGCGGCAATGCGATCGAAGCAAGGTTGCACACTGCGATCTCATCAGACGAAGTATACTCCATGATCTCTGTACAGAGATTCGAAGACTTGATCGTGCCAAGATTCTGCTGATTGCTCTTGCTGTTTGCTGCGTCTTTGTACAGCATGTATGGATTTCCTGTTTCAATCTGCGATTCCATTACTGCGAACCAAAGATCCTGTGCAGGAATTGTCTTGCGTGCTTTTCCTGCAGCTTCGTACTTCGTGTAGAGCGCTTCGAATTCTTCGCCCCAGCAATCTGAAAGTCCCGGACACTCGTTCGGACACATCAGCGACCAGTTGCCGCCTTCTTTCACGCGCTTCATGAACAGATCAGGAATCCAGAGTGCAGTGAACAAATCACGCGCACGCATTTCTTCTTTACCGTTGTTCTTGCGAAGCTCGAGGAATTCAAAAATATCTGCGTGCCAGGGCTCGAGGTAAATTGCAAAAGAGCCTTTGCGCTTTCCGCCTCCCTGGTCAACGTAACGTGCAGTGTCGTTGTACACGCGAAGCATCGGAATAATTCCGTTCGATGTTCCGTTCGTGCCTTTGATATACGAACCGGTTGCACGCACATTGTGAATGCTCAATCCGATTCCGCCCGCGCTCTGAGAAATCTTCGCGCAGTTTTTCAGTGTGTCATAAATTCCATCGATGCTGTCCTCTTTCACCGTGAGGAGAAAACAAGATGACATCTGTGGTTTCGGAGTTCCCGAATTGAAAAGCGTAGGAGTAGCGTGGGTGAACCAACGCTCGCTCATCAGGTTGTATGTTTCAATTGCAGAAGCAACATCGTCTTTGTGAATTCCAACCGACACGCGCATGAGCATGTGTTGCGGACGTTCAGCAACTTTTCCATTGATCTTCAGCAGGTATGAACGCTCAAGTGTTTTGAACCCGAAGTAATCGTAACCGAAATCGCGATCGTAAATGATTGACGAGTCGAGCAGCTGCGCGTTGTTCTGGATGATTTCGAAAACATCATCCGCAAGCAAAGATGCTTTTGCACCTGTCTTCGGATCGAGGTAACGATACAACACCTCCATTGTTTTCGAGAATGACTTCTCTGTATTCTTGTGCAGGTTAGACACAGCGATACGCGAGGCGAGCAAAGCGTAATCTGGGTGTTTCACCGTCATCGACGCGGCAGTTTCTGCAGCGAGGTTATCGAGTTCGCTTGTTGTTACGCCAGGATAAATTCCCTGGATAACCTTCATCGCAACTTCGACAGGCTGTACGTGAATAGGGTCGAGCGCGTAGCAAAGCTTCTGAATACGCGCAGTGATTTTGTCGAACTTGATTGACTCTTTGCTTCCGTCTCGTTTAATTACATACATGGGCAGCGTGTTTAATGGGTTTTGGGAGTAATGTTATTTTAATGTGATAGGGGAAATCGTTTTCTAAAAGTCTTCGTCGAGCGAGAAAATATTCTGGCTACGATCGGAAGTAACACCGGCCTTCTGGTATTCAGCAACGCGCTTCTCGAAGAAGTTAGTTTTGCCCTGCAGGGAAATCATTTCCATGAAGTCGAACGGATTTGTTGCGTTGTACACTTTGTTGCAGCCAAGTGCAAGCAGCAAACGGTCGGCAACGAATTCAATGTACTGGCACATAAGATCTGAGTTCATTCCGATGAGCTTCACGGGAATTGCTTCAGTCACAAATTCTTTTTCGATCTCTACTGCATCAGTGATGATAGCAGTACAAGCTTCAACAGAAAGTCGGTTGTTCAGGTGATTCGCGTAAAGGAGACATGCGAAGTCGCAGTGCAGGCCTTCGTCGCGTGAAATCAATTCGTTGGAGAATGTAAGTCCCGGCATCAATCCGCGCTTCTTCAGCCAGAAGATAGAACAGAAGGAGCCTGAGAAGAAAATTCCTTCAACTGCTGCAAACGCAATCAGTTGCTCAGCGAAAGAACCGTTGTTGATCCAACGCATTGCCCAATCTGCTTTTTTCTTCACTGCAGGAACATGGTCCACTGCATGGAAGAGGTGATCTTTCTCTGTTGGATCTTTGATGTACGTATCGATCAGCAGAGAATATGTTTCGCTGTGAATGTTCTCAATCATGATCTGGTAACCATAGAAGCAACGCGCTTCAGGATACTGCACATCATTGATAAAATTCACTGCAAGATTTTCGTTTACGATTCCGTCAGAAGCCGCGAAGAATGCAAGCACGTGCTTAATGAAATGACGTTCGTCATCGCTTAGCTTGTTTGCCCAGTCCTGGAGATCAGCGGAAAGATCGATTTCTTCAGCAGTCCAGAAGCTGGCTTCCGACTTCTTGTACATTTCCCAGATATCCCGGTGTTTGATTGGAAACAGAACAAAGCGGTCTTTGTTCTCTGTGAGGATTGGTTCGTTTGTTTCACTCATGATTATTCTCCTCTTCCGGGGCTACTGGGTTTAATTACTTGATTGTTAGGCTATTCTGGCGAAAAAAGCAGGCCGATAGCCTGCTGTTGTCTTGTAAGGTGTTTGCAGTGAATCACTTAAACTAATCAGGACCCGTGCATTGACCTGTTACAAATTTTCTCAAAAGGAAGGGTTAAGTCAAGTCTAATCCATTAACAAACGGGTGGAGTTATTCACACAGAGAGCGAAGGAGGCGTGTTAGTAATGTCTAACAACTAGGCAACTTTTCAGCAATGACGCGGGTTGCAGCGGAGCGTCCAAAAAATCTCAAAAAAAGTTGGGGAGAGGTTTTGGAAAGGAGGGAAATTTTACTTGGTTAAGTATGGTTGACGCTTTGCCAGAAAATGTCGACCATTTGCTGAAGAAGTGAACGTGTAATGATCTACTTCCGGTTCGAGCCGTTTTTCTCAATGTAATCGGCGGCTTTCTCCAGCGCTGCATACCAATCATTACCGAATTTCCGCACGAGAGCCGTCTTCACAAACTTATATACAGGCACCTGGAGTTTCTCTCCACAAGCACACGCAGGCTTGCAGATGTCCCACTTCTCATAATTCACTGCAGTAAATTTTTTGTGCTCTGTTATGCGAACAGGATATAAATGACACGACACAGGTTTCTGCCACGCAATTTTTCCATCGCGTTGTGCTTTCTCAATTCCGCAGAATGCAGTTCCTTTTTCGAAAATGGTGTAAGCGCATTCTTTTTCCGGACCAACAAGCGGCGTTACTTTATCTCCATCGCTGTCGATCACCCATTTGCCTTGCTTCTTGATTGCTTTCTTGCCCTTCTCTGTGAGATAAGGCTCCACAGCAGGATAAATTGCTTCGAGAATTTCAGCTTCACCCGGTTCTAATGGTGCACCCGATTCTCCGTGAATGCAGCACGCACCTTTGCATGCGTTCAGATCGCAGACAAATTGCTTTTCTACTAAGTCGTCGGATACCAGCGTCTTCCCGATTTCAATCATGGTACAAAGGTAAGCACGAATCGGCCCGGAGCGGAGATGGTTTTATCGGATTAAGATCTTTTGTGCGGAGCCATTCTGCATTCGTACAAAATAACAACCAGTAGGCTGGTTGCTGAGATCAATGAAAGACTCACCGGAAATCACTTTGGACATCACGCACTGACCTAATGCATTTTCAACTATAATCACTTGTGACTCCTGTGAATTGCAGTTAACTGTGAACATCCCGTCGTCAGATGGATTCGGATAAACAAACAATGTTGATTCGTGATGTACCTCATCAAGCCCAACCACAACAACATTAGCACCCGAATCACTGGCATAACAACCAAATGAATTCCAAATCTCAAGATAGACGGTGTCTAATCCGGCTGATGCATAAGTGTGCACGGGATTCTGCAACGTAGAAGTTGTCTGATCACCGAAATACCACATCCATGAAGTAGCACCTACTGACTGATCAGTGAAAGCGATCGTATTATTTCCAGCGTTACTCCAGGTGAAGTTCGGTATAGGGTTTGGAAATACGGTGATGGTATGAGTCGCCGTTCCGGTGCTGTTGTTAGCAAAAGTCACGTTGAGCGTTACCGTATACATACCGGGTGAGACGTAACAATGCAGCGGGGCGCTAAAAGTTGATCCCTGCGATGCATCACCAAAATCCCAAAGCCAGGCAATTGCATTTGCAGAAGTGTCCTGAAAATTCGAACAGAGCGGTGTACACCCGGAGTCAGCATCAATAGTGAAACCTGCAGTTTGCGAAAATGATTTCGCTGAAATTAATACAGCAAGCGTGAGCAGAAATTTTTTCATGGGTTAGCGTTTTGTAGTGTAACAGTTAAATACTGCCACAACACAAAATTATTGAAACGTGCGGATTAGCTTCAGGAATGAGCAGCTGAACTTACGCGTTCAAAGACGATGCGGAACCACTTCGTGAATCGTTCAGGCGTTTCTTTGAGATGATGCGCCAGCTCTTCCGTGGTGTAAAAACTCCAGTCGCTCGCTTCGTGAGGATTTACTTTCGGGATTGAATCTGTTGTGCCAATAAAGACATGATCGAGTTCATGCTCGATCAGCTCGTTTCCCACTTCAGCACGGTAGACAAATGCGAAAAGAAATTTCAGCTTGCACGACAATCCCATTTCTTCTTCGAGACGTCGTGCCGCTGCAGATGCATTCTCTTCACCAGGACGCGGGTGACTGCAACATGCATTTGTCCACAATCCGCCCGAATGATATTTTCCCGGCGCACGCTTCTGCAAAAGCCATTTCCCTTCCGAATTGAAAACGAAAACGGAAACCGCACGATGCAATTTCCCTTCGCGATGTGCCGCCATTTTTCCCATCACACCGGTTTCGCGATCATCCGCATCAACTAAAATTACCTGCTCTTCCGTCATATCCTGATTCCTACAATGCAAACGTCGTCGACTTGTTCGAGCGAACCTCTCCATTCTTTAAACGCAGATTCAAGTTTCATTTTCTGCTTTGAACAATCGAGTCCGGCAATCGAAGTCAGCAACTGCTCCAGTTTTTTGCTCATAAATTTTTTCCCTTGTGGTCCGCCAAACTGATCTGCGTAACCATCAGTGAAAAGATAGAGCATATCGCCTTTCTGTAATTGTAAAACGTGCATGCTGAAATCTTTCTCCACATTATCAATTGCACCCCCAATCGTATGCTTGTCGGGCTTGATGGTATTCATAACTCCATTCGAGAAATGCAGCATCGGACGATTAGCCCCAGAAAAATGCACTTCCATTTTATTCTTCGGGAACGCACACAATGCCATGTCCATTCCATCGCGGTAAGATTTGTCGTTCTTGTTCAACGTCATCGTGACTTTATGATCAAGACGTCGAAGTGCTTCGGAGGTCGTTGTGACTTCTTCCAACATCACTACATCCTGAAGAATTTCGAAACCCAGCATGCTCATGAATCCACCGGGCACACCGTGGCCCGTGCAATCTGCAACAGCAATCACTTTATTGTTTTTGCTTTCATCGAACCAATAGAAATCGCCGCTTACAATATCACGCGGACTGAACAGCACAAAAATATCTGTAAATGCTTTTTTCAATTCCTGCTCCGCCGGCAGAATGGCATTCTGAATGCGTTGCGCGTAATTTATGCTGTCGGTAATTTCTTTGTTTTTTTCCTCAATGTGCTTTTTCTGTTCCTCGGTCCGGAGCTGCTGTTCTGCAATCAGGTTCCGCTGCTTTCGCGTTACACGGAATCGGTTAGCCATGGCCGCCCCGAATACAATTGTGAGTCCTAAGCCTGCAAACAACGCGTACCGAAGATTTTTTTCTCCTTCCGATTTTGCATTGATGACTGCCATCTCCTGAACGTCGCGCAAACTGTCTGCTTCAACCTTATTTGCATATTGGAATTCATACTCGAGGCGAGTTACTTCATCACGCTGACTCTGGCTGTTCAATGTATCGCGCGTTGTAATAAACTGCTGGTAATATTTCAGTGCGCTGTCAATCTTCCCCATGCCCTTGTAGGCTTCATACAAACATTCGCAGCTGCTCAGTCGATGCTCAAGGTTTGGCTGATCAAATTCATTCAAAGCGTAAGCGCGTGCGCAACTGTCGCGAGCCCGGTCGTAGTCTCCCTTGAGCAGGTATGCACCCCCAATAGTGGTAAGCGAGCTGATGAATAAGCCTTGTCGTTTGTGCTTAACAGTGTAGTCGTAAAATACCTTTGAGTATTTCAATACACTGTCAGGCTCCTTCAGCTGAATAAAAACACCAGCAATATTATGACTGGTGTATGCAATTCCTCGCGCGAAACCAAGACGGGTGCGAATCTCGAGACTCTTTTTCAGGTAAGTTAACGACAGGTTGATGTCATGCTCCATGTACATATTGCCCATGTCGTTGTAGAGCGAACCGATAGGCCATTCGCTTGTAGTTCTGGTATAAATACTAAGTGCCGTATCGTAATGAACCTGGGCTTTCTCCACCTGGTGTAACCGGCCGTACACGTTTCCCATGTTCTGGTGAACCTGCCCGACGGCGGAATCGGACACCTGATCCTTCCAATGTGCAAGGCATTGAAAATAGCTGGCGATTGAAAGAGAATATTGGCCATCATTTTTGTAGAAGATACCACGCAGCTGGTGGCTCAGACCGACGAAGAACTCGTTTTTCTTTTCGGTAGCAAATTTCTCCAGTTCATCCAATACCTTAAATGCGGAGTCCAAATCATAAGCCGAAAGATCAATGGCAAGGTCATGAAGCACATCCGCTCGTGCAGTGTCCGTCTCTTTGACATCATGATAAATCGCCAGAAGAGAATCATGATTGTATTTCTGTCCTGCAACAGAGGAAACAATCAAAGAGAACAATATTACTATGAGCAAACGGGGCATAAACAAATATAAGCAGGAATTAATGCGGCACGATTCAGAAACGGATACCAATCACGCACACATCATCGACCTGTTCCAGTTTACCTTTCCAGTTTACGAATGATGCAACTAATTTCTCGCGCTGCTGCACAGGAGTTAGAATGGAACTTTCCCGAAGCAATTCTTGCATTGGCTTGTACTTATATTTTTTTCCGCCCGGCCCACCAAATTGATCGGCGTATCCATCGGTGAAAAGAAAAATTGTGTCGCCACTATTAAGCTGAATGGAATGAGTAGTGAATGGTTTGCGCAGATCAAATTTTCCGATCGGTTGCTTATCGGGTTTGATTTCTTTTATCTCACGGCCTTCGGAGCTGTTCGATATAATCCACAAAGGAAGATTGGCACCCGACCACTTCAGCATTTTTGTTGAAGCATCAAATGCGCACAATGAAATGTCCATACCATCGTACACCGTGCTGCCGCTTTTCTCAAAAGTTTCTACTACCAGCTCTGTTACTTTATCGAGAATGCTGCCTGGTGTTGTGAGATTGTATTCGTTAACTGCGCGATTCAATGCATTACTGCACACAACGCTTACCAGCGCTCCGGGAACACCATGACCCGTGCAATCTGCCGCGGCAAACAAAATTGTATCGCCCGATTTTTCCAGCCAATAAAAATCACCGGCAACAATATCTTTCGGCTGGTAGAAAATGTACGAAGAAGGAAAAACGCTGCTCCATGATTTATCCGATGGAAGAATCGCCTGCTGCAATCGTTGCGCATAAGCAATAGAGCTCAGAATTTCCTTATTCTTTTCTTCGATAATGTCTTTCTGTTGCGAAATACTTTCGTGACTTTTCTTCTTCAATCGATAGCTGCGGAAAGCAAACAAACCAAGGCCAACTGCTAACAGCAGAACGATTGCAGTAAACAGCAAGACGATTTTGTTTCTTCGATTTTCCGCTTCAGTTTGTTCCTGTTGTGTCTTCTGAATGAGTTCCTCCGCGTGATCTTCTTCTTCCAGTCTGAGCCTTTCTTCAAAACTCCTGTACATGATGGCATTCTGCTCGTACGACATCGAATCTTTTAACTCACCGTATTCTTTGTACAGCGAATTTGCTTTCGCCAGATCCCCTGTTTTTTCAAATATGCGGGCACCTACAAGCAACAACTGCGATTTCAGAAATGCAAAATCGTACTTGGCCGCTGAATCCATACAAAACTGCCAGGTATACAGTGCAGAATCATGCTGACCGAGTCCTGAAAATGCTTCTGCTTGGCCTGCCTGTAAATAAAGCACAAGTTCCTTATTCCCAAATTGCCGTGCAGCAACCAATCCGACATCAAATTCCTGTTTGGCTTCTGCAGGCTTATCTTGTTTGAGCAAACAGCTGCCGCGACCTTCATGTGCAGCAGCCGCCACCCAAATGATCTTTTGTTCCACCGACAATTCAATTGCTTTGGTATAATACCAGAGTGAAGAATCAATCTGACGCGTATCCTTGAATGTATTGCCCAGGTTGAGATAATTAATGGTTTCATTTTTCCTGTTGCCGTTCACTTTGTTCATAGAAAGTGCCTGTCGGTAGTACTCTAATGCCTTCGGATAATTCCGGTCGCTGTAATAAACATTCCCGATGTTGTTCAGTGTTGCCGCTACGTTGTTTTGTGAATTGGCCCGCTGCTGATCAAGCTTGAGACTGCGTAAGTGATACATGATAGCAACTTGATTTTGCTCCACGGCCGAGTAATACGATCCAATGTTTCCGTACACTAGTGCAAGGCGCATGGTGTCGTGCAGTTCCTCGAAAGTTTTCGCTGCGGCCATGTACAAAACCTCCGCCTCTTTGTATTCGCCTTTTAATTTGAGAATGTTGCCATATGTATTCTGAGCTCTGGCCACGAGTAATTTATCTCCGTTTGCAGTTGCCATTGCAAGCGCCTTCTGTGCGATTTCGAGGGCGCGCGGCAGGTCGCTGTCTTTGTAATAAGACGCGAGCGACATCATGGCATCCACACGATTACTATCGGCCAGCTCACTGTTATCTGCGCATTTCTGTAGTGAATCCTGATTGGTTTTCGCGGATAGCTTCTGTGACCCGCAGATCATCAGGAAAACACAAAGGAACAGCAACGGAACGCGTAAAAGTCTCACACATCAAGTTTACTCATTTCGGGGGAGAATTCTGTCCGGACTTATCCATGACTTCCCACTGCGTAGCCAAGCGAATTATTATCTTTGCGCCATGTCACAGACTACCGAAAAAACGAAACAGCTTACAGCAGAAGAAAAGTTTAAAAACATCATTTCCCATTCGAAGGAATACGGATTTATTTTCCAGTCGAGTGAGATCTATGGAAACGGATTGAGCGCTGTTTACGATTACGGTCAGTATGGCGTGGAGCTGAAAAAGAATATCCGAGAATACTGGTGGAAATCTATGGTGCAGATGCACGACAACATCGTTGGTATTGACGCTGCGATTTTCATGCATCCTACAACATGGAAAGCATCGGGTCACGTCGACGCATTCAACGATCCGCTGATCGACAACAAAGATTCTAAGAAACGTTACCGCGCCGATGTACTCGTTGAAGATGCGATGGCGAAGGTGGAAGACAAAATCAACAAGGAAGTAGAAAAAGCAGCAAAACGATTCGGTGAAACATTTGACGCAGCGATGTATCGTTCTACGAATCCGCGCGTGATGGAATACCAAAAGAAGATCGACGACACTAATGCACGTTTCAAAACAGCATTGGAGAACGACGACATGGCGGATCTCAAACAGTTGATTATCGACCTGGAAATTGTTTGTCCGATTTCAGGAACGCGCAACTGGACAGATGTTCGTCAGTTCAATCTTATGTTCGCAACGCAACTCGGATCTGTTGCAGAAGAATCAGATACTATCTATCTCCGCCCGGAAACAGCACAAGGAATTTTCGTGAACTTCCTCAACGTGCAGAAAACAGGAAGGATGAAAATTCCTTTCGGTATTGCGCAAACAGGAAAAGCATTCCGAAATGAAATCGTTGCGCGACAGTTTATTTTCCGTATGCGCGAATTCGAGCAGATGGAAATGCAGTTCTTTATTCGTCCCGGAACAGAAGACGAATGGTACGAGAAGTGGAAAGCTACACGTATGAAGTGGCACAACACACTTGGTTTTGCAGAAGGAAAATATCGTTTCCACGATCACATCAAACTTGCGCATTATGCGAAAGCGGCGTGCGACATTGAATTTGAATTTCCATTCGGATTTAAAGAGCTTGAAGGAATTCACTCACGTGGCGATTTCGATTTACGTCAACACGAAGAACATTCCGGAAAAAAACTGCAGTACTTCGATCCGGAATACACGGGACCGGTAAATTCCAAAGTTGCAAAAACGCAAACGCCTGAAGACTGGAAAGACAATCACAGTTATGTTCCGTATGTTATCGAAACTTCAATCGGACTCGATCGTATGTTTCTTGCTACAATGTCGCAGGCGTACACGATTGAAACACTCGAAGACGGATCAGAACGCACAGTGCTGAATCTTCCACCGTTTCTTGCGCCCATCAAAGCAGCTGTTCTTCCATTGGTGAACAAAGACGGACTTCCTGAGAAAGCTGCGGAGATTGTAGACATGCTGAAGTTCGATCACATCGTAACTTCAGAAGATAAAGACACAATCGGAAAACGTTACCGTCGCCAGGACGCAATCGGAACTCCGTATTGTATTACTGTCGACCATGATACTCTCAACGACAATAAAGTGACTATACGCGAGCG
>CAYUTR010000142.1:0-11930 GCA_964447465.1 uncultured Chryseobacterium sp. | reverse complement strand
TACCTTGTATTGTGTTTATTCTGAATCGGATAAACGAAGAAAGCGGAGCATGCCTCCGCCTTCTTCGCAATCTCTCCACACTAAGTGCAGTGAGAGTTCTCCGATCACAGCTACGGGATCGGTTGATTCTTCGTTTGGGACGAATCTCTACCTAACTAATACAATCTTTCCTGTTTCAAATAATTCCGATCCCATGATTGAATAAGTATATACCCCTTCAGGTAATTGTTCGCCGTGCATGCTTCCATCCCATGGCGTTTCATATCCAATAGATACAAACACTTCCTGTCCCAACGCATTGTAAATTCTTACCACCGCATCCGGATGCTCCTGCAGCCCTTCGATCTGTAATGTATTTGAGTTGTCTTCACCCTCCGGATTCATTACTCTGTTCACATTGGTCCTTACACAGAGCGGAACACCGACTGCAACATTTACCGTCTGCACCGCGGTACATCCGTTCGAGTCAACCACAACAACCTCGTATGCTCCGCTTGGTAATCCTGTCGCTCTTGAACTTGTCTGCTGTTGCTGATCATTCCATTGATACGAATATGGCTGCGTTCCTCCGTTTACATTTGCTGTTGCGGTTCCATTCGGACTGGTTGCACACGTGTACGGCGTTGAGTTCGTAACTACTGAAATTTCATCGGGCTGTCCAATCGTAAATGTAACTTCATTAATACAGCCATATCCATTAACTGCAATCAACGTGTAATCTCCGCTGGCGAGACCGGGCACCCCGAGAAATACGGGTAATGTTACATTGTCTCCCAGATACGTACTGAGTGGAATTAGGAGATGATCAAATAACGACCATTCAGTTGCAATCGGATCATTTGGGGTTACTTCAATGGAGTCGTTGGCATGCTGCAGTATTCCTATGATTGCAACACCATCGCTATAGCCATGGCACGCAGGTTCCTGGGTGCTCACAGCCACTGACGGATTTCCATGCACAACAATTATTGAACTATCGCGATCCAACGTGTGACAACCTTGTCCAACTACGGAGAGGTAAATTTTGTAGGTCCCCGGTTCATCATACACAACAAGTGGATCTGGTGAATTAGAACTGGAAGGACTACCTCCCGGAAAAGACCAATTGAATGTCGATGTTCCGATTGTATCCGCAGAAAACTGAATGTGTGAATTGACACATGCATACACCGGTTGATTTATTTCAGCGTGTGCAGGATTCATCGTTACGTATGGAAACAAGTGCATGCTTACGTCGAGATTATCTGAATTGGAAAACGAATTCCAACTGTCTCCATTAGCCGAGGAAAGTTTAACCCATGCAGAAGCAGGGACAGTTTCGCCGTTCGAATTTGAGTAAATGCCCAGTGAATCGCCATTTCCGAAACCAATCATGGTAAATCCGAAATAGAAATCGTCGTCAACATCCGTAGGGTCCGGAAAAAGTATTTCGTAATAACCGCCATTCGGAATACTCGCTTCAATTTCAGCCAACATTATCTGTTGCTCAGCGACAATCGTCCCCGGCGATCCGCTTGCACCATCATTTTTCCATAGACGGCAAAGAATATATGCGTCATTTCCGTTATCATTTACCGATGCCACGTGCAACAAGCCACCAGTGATAGCAGCGTATGGTGCAGGACTCTGAAAATATTCAGCTTTTGATTCGTCCTGCCGTTCATTCCATCCGCACACGAAACCACCGGCTGCAGGATAAATATTTTGTGTACCTGCTGATGGAAAGTGAAGCGTGTCGCAGGGATTTTCCGGAAACACCGAAATGTAATCGACGTGTGTAGTTGAGCAGGTTCCGAATTGATTGGTGATGATGACAGTAACATCATACACTCCGTATTGCGCGTAAGTAACAACCGGATTTGCGTCAGTTGACGATGCAGGGTTTCCACCTTCGAAATACCATTGGTAAGTTGTGGTGTAGCCACCATCCCACGGAGCAGAAAACTGAACGGTTGTATTTTCTGAAACTGTTTCGGGAGCAAAACTAATTCCGCCGCAATTTGGTGGAGCACTGCATGCGTTAGAGCTTCCCAATGTCCTTCGCCTTGGACAGGTGTTCAACACATGTCTCATCCGCGCTTTCTGATCTTGTGTGAAAATATTCAGACAATGATCCAATGAATAATCCATATAGTTTCCGATCATGCGATAGTTGTCACATTCATACGGATCTTCGCAATTCGTATTTGCATGGTAGTTTCCAGGGTCACCACAAACAGGAGTATCGTTGCAATAATCTGTTCCTTCACAACCACCCACATCGCCCCATGCATGACGTAATCCGAGAAAGTGTCCGGTTTCATGAGCAGCAATGCGTCCCATGTTGAAGTCACTTACAAATGGGTTATCTGGATAACGTCCTACATACTGATAATAAATTTGTACGCCATCTTCATTTGCGGGACCGCCAACATCGGGCATTCCAGGTAGACCGGAGCTATCCGGAAACTGTGCATAGCCACCATAATATGAAATGTCAACAACCCAGATATTATAGAATCGATCCGGGTCCCAACTTGTGCCAGGCTTGATGTCGTTGTTCACCGATTGAACATCCCACGGAGGTAAACCTGCATTTGGAAAATCATGTCCGTCAACACGGTGAATGCCGGGCTCTGCCAGGTAATTTCCATCGGGCCCAACAATGGCAGGGCAAAATTCAATTTCAATGTCTGCACCAGCAGGATGATTATTCCATCCGGGTGTTCCCATCATTCTTCTGAAATCTTCATTCATAACAGTGATCTGTGAATTCACCTGTGCCTGTGAAATATTTCGCCCTGTACCCACGTCTTCGCCATAGTGAATCACATGAAATACTACAGGAATGGTTACTACACCTGTTGATTGGGTGGACATCTGAAGTGGTGAAAAAGAACTATCGGTTTGAGTATAATCGAAAGTTCCCATTTGTGGGTATCTAACACGCAGTAGCGAATCAGCGTACATGGTTCCGCAATGATTTACCGGAAGAGGCGCCTGCGCCCCGATGTTAGTTGCAATGCAGAGAGTGATCCACATCAGCAGGAAGAGAAAGCAGCGTTTCATAGGCTCAGATTTATTAGGTGAATGTATTCCGGGAAACGAAGTACACCTAACGCAAGTTTCCGGAATGTTCTGAATCGCATGCATCCTGTTCTGATATGCACGATTTGATCGCACGAGATTTCGTCATGCATCACGGCAGCAGTTTCCATTGGTCAGTATTGCCTACAGGTTATCGTTATATGATTACAGAGTACCGATCATGCCTGCTATTTTGTTGATGTCAGCCTTTCGCATTGTATATTCGTTTGTACCGCAAATCAGATGAACCTTATTAGGCAAATATGTATCGGGGTTCTCGCCTTTTCGGCGATGCTGTTGCTTACGCAATCAAGGAATCCGTTTGTAATCAATATCCGGCAACAGAGCGTTGAAGACGGACTGGCCTCGCGTGAAGTGTTCTGCGGATTACAAGACAGAAAAGGTTTCATCTGGTTCGGTACGCGCAGCGGACTGAACCGATTTGATGGGACTAATTTTATTTTGTATTCTGAAAATAATAGCGGGCTCCGCGATGATCGCATTATCCGTATCGCTGAAGACGATAAGGGGTATATATGGATGATGCACGGTCATCTGGATCGTTATCACGCGACAGACACGAAAATTGATGTATTGAATACACTCACAGGACTAATTCTTCCAGTGAATAATTGCATTCCTTCTATCCCTTTTTTTGAAACACAGGTTGTGTCTTTTGCGCGAAGCTCTGATGGAGAGTTTGTAATTCACCTGCGCAACGGTGATATCTATTTGTGGGACTGGGATTCCGGATTCAAAAAAGACGGTGAAGTATGGAATGTTAATTCCCAAAACTGCACCCAGCTAATGAATGGACAAGCGCGGTTGCTGGTCAATAGAGACGGAATTAATTTTACGCAAACCGGTGCGTATGGCAAGCGCGGAGAATATGCCAACATAATGCCGTTAGCGATTGACAGGTCAGGCAATGTACCATCGCTTATTTATAACAATAGCGCTGCTGAATTTCATTTCTTAAATCTTACACACGCCGGTGACATTGTTGGCCCCCATTCACTGGTTTCGACCTCCGGACTTCCGGGGGCGTCTTCCGTAAATGCAGTAAGCGTACTCTATGATGCTGTTCACAATTCAAGCATAATACATGTGGCCAACCAGGGCATAGCTTATTGCAATGGCAGTCAGTATTACGATTTAATGAACCCCGATGAGATGAACAGTTTTCCTGCGTTCACTCCATACTCGCATTTCTGTGACCGTGAAGGCAACTCCTGGTTATGTACGAATAGCGGAGTATATATTATTCATTCAAAACAAAACCGGTTCAGGCATTACTTTTCAAACGATTCATTGTCGATTGCAAATTTTGAAGGTAACCAGGCTCGTGGTATTTATGCAGAAGGCAATACCATTTACGCCAATGTCTGGGACCAGTTATTGATCAGTTCGGAAAACAAGTTGGAAAAATATCCGATGGGAAACATTTGTTATCCGCTTTTGGCTGACAGCAACTCCATCTGGACGGGTGGAAGCTCGTTTGTGCAATTCGATCTTGCCACACGGCAGAAATTTCACTTCCAGACACCCGATGTGAACAACCTTGTCTGGTCTGTTTATGCAGCAAGTGATACTACATTTATTTATGGCCTGCAAGATGGAATTTTCCTGTTCAATGCGCGAACACACGCAATGAAAAAGTATACCGGTAGATTTCCGTCGCCCCACTTTACTTATAAAATCATCCGCGATCAGTCGGGAAGAATACTTACTGCCTCAGAAGAGGGAATCTACGAACTCAATGAATCAGGAGATATCGTATCTTATTTTGGACCTAACACGCAGGAAAACGATCACCAGTTTTTCTTTCGGGATATATATGATTTGTGCCAGGACAAAAACGGAGCTTATTGGATTACCACCAATGGCAATGGAATATTCCGTTGGGACGGCGAAACTGATGTGCGCCATTATACGAAGGCCGACGGACTTTCGAGTGACCTTGTTTACTGTATTCTTGAAGACGATAACGGATTTTTGTGGTTAAGCAGCGACTATGGCCTGATGCGTTTTGATCCCTCTACCCTTCACGTTACGACATTCACAACTCTTGAAGGATTACCTCACAACGAATTTAACCGGATTTCTTCTTTTAAAAGTGCCGATGGCCAATTGTACTTCGGAGGACTGGACGGAATCATTGCGTTTGATCCGAATGAATTTCTGAATGATACTTTGAAATTTGATGCCCCCTTACAGATTGTTTCTTTTTCACAGTTCAGAAGCGATATCAATCAATTGGTTGACATGGATACTGCTCTTAATAAGAAGAAGGAAATTATCCTGCAACCGGGCGACAAATTTTTTACACTTGAATTCGTTCTTCTTGATTTCAAGGAATCACAACATTTCTATGCTTACAAGATTGACGGAATAGATGCCGATTGGATTTATACAAGCGAGAATAGCATCCGCTTCAGTGATCTGCCCTATGGCGAATACCGGCTACACATTAAAGGGCAAAATGCCGAGGGTGCATGGTCAACAAGTGAACTGAATATTCCCGTAACTGTATTAAAACCTTTCTATCGTGAAAGCTGGTTCATTGCCACAGTATTTATTTTGTCGGTGATGTTGTTTCTTGGGTTCGTTCGATGGAGGACATATTCGCTACGAAGAGAGAAAACAAAGCTGGAAAAACTCGTGGTTGAACGAACCGAGAAGCTGACCGAATCATTAGAAGAAAAGGAAGTTTTGCTTCGCGAGATTCATCATCGCGTGAAAAACAATCTCCAGATCATCAGCGGACTGCTCGAATTGCAATCGGCCGGAATTGAGGACGAAACAGCCAGGGCCGTTCTTACCGACAGTCAAAACAGAGTACAGTCCATCGGGTTGATACATCACAAATTGTATCAGAATGAAAATCTGGCCGCGGTCGAATTCAGTGGATTTGTAACGGAGCTTTTCAGGCAGGTGTCGGGAATTTATCTGGTGAACGGCAAACATGTAAAGGCAGAACTTGAAATCAAAGAATTATACCTTGACATTGACACAGCCATCCCCGTAGGCTTAATTATTAATGAGCTCCTCGTCAATTCCTTCAAGTATGCATTTGCAGAGACCGCCGATGGTGTTGTGCATATTGAATTGCATCCAAGAATAAAAGACCAGTACGAGTTGCGCTATTGGGACAACGGAAAAGGAATTCCCAATCACGTTGATTTCACAAAAAGTAAATCTCTTGGATTGCGGTTGGTCAAGCGACTTTCGAAACAAGTCGGCGGAACGGTAGAGTATACACCGGGGCGCCAACACATGTTTATTATAACGTTTACTTCTAAACGAACAGTATAAAAACGACCCGTATGGCAACATTTAAGATCGGAGTAGTCGAAGATGAAGTAATAATCGCTGATAGCTTATGCGCAACGCTTAGACAGCTCGGCTACGATACTGCAGAACCTGCAGGAAATTTTCAGGAGGCGGTAGAAATGATAACTGCAGAAAAACCGGATCTCCTGATCATTGATATAAATCTCAATGCGGAGAAAGATGGGATTGAGCTTGCACAAACCGTGCGTACCAGATTTAATCTGCCTTTTATTTTTCTTACTGCCAATGCAGATCCGGGAACGGTTGAACGTGCCAAGGTAGCGCGACCACCCGCTTACCTCGTGAAACCCTTTCAGAAAGAGGAGTTGTTTGCATCAATTGAAATCTGTTTGCATAATTATACTCAGCAGGAAACAGACAATTACGTGATGAATGATTCGATTTTTATCAAAGACGGAAACTACTTTCATAAAATACGTTTTAGTGATATCCTTTATCTGGAAAGCGATCATGTATATGTTGAAGTTCACACGAAAGAAAAGAAAATGCTGGTACGTGCATCCTTGCAGCAGTATTCATTGAATTTTGATCCTAAGTTGTTTTTTCGGGTACACCGCAGTTATATCGTAAACCTGGATCATGTTGAAACTATTAATTCGGAGCATGTGATTATTGCAGGCAAGTCCATTCCCATCAGCAAAAATTATCGTGAAGAGCTGTTCAGTCGCGTGAAGATAGGTTGAGTGTCGGCGAACACCTGCTACTCATCCCGCATGCTTTTTTTCGTAGCGCAGCTTACCACAATAGGAACTCTGAAAAACCCAGGTGCTAACGTGGCCTGTCGCTACTCTTTCACAAGTTTGATGATCTGACTTCTCTCACCTTCCACTCTGAGAAGATAAACTCCAGGTGAAAGTGCCGACAAATCCTCATCCTGAATATTCCTTCCGCTCCACACGATTTGCCCAGTGAAATTAAACAGCGAATAGTTTTCATCGCCTTGCGTGTTTTGCAATTGAATTTTGTCGGCAAAAGGATTTGCAGTAACAGTAACACCATCCGCAAAGTTCACTCCGGTAATTCCTAAAGGACAATCAGAATAAAACGTGATGCTCCAGTAATCGTTTGCCGCAATATTTGCATTCATCATGCAATCATGCGTACCTGACGGTACAGGAAACGGCGCAAAAGGACCGTTAGCGAAAGTTCCGTTCAACGGAGGAATCGGTTCCTGGTTATTCCACCCGAATTGCGCAAATCCATTTACGTTTATGTTCGCTGTATCTGTCATGGTCCAGCTTGCACCGGTGATCTGACATCCCGCAGGAATCGTAATCTGAAAACGGTCTTGTCCATCGCCGGGAGTATTCAGCATTCCGGAAATTGTCATCGACGCTCCCATCATAATAAAATTCGGACCTGTTCCTGTACCGGGAAGATCTACACCTTCCGTGTAACTCTGTGCAGATACAGATGCGGTGAATGCGGCGGATGAAAGAATAAGTGCGAGTAAATGTTTTTTCATAGATGAGGGTTGTGAAATAAAAGATACGGAAAATATCGACTTCTGTTTTTCGGTTACATTTTCTCAATTCGTTTTATGTAAAACATATAGAGTCCTTTCTGTCCATTTACAATCCCCGTGGCGCGAATTTTTTCTCCCTGCTTCACTTTCTTTCCATCGTTATCATGTATTACTAAGTCGTCGAGGTCGAAATCATTCGGCAACGGCAACATTGTATTTTCGCAATCGCCTTCCAGTATCTGCATCGTCACTTTACGCCCTTCGAGCGTTGAATCCGAGCGGAGATTTACCATGTACCATCCGTTATTGACAAATGTAAGGGCCGGCATATCAACATATCCTTCGAATGTAACCGTGTCCCCTTTCGCTGGATAAGACTCGTCAGACGCCCATTCAACCAATGAATCATGTTCAATTTTCGCGGGTCCGCCGGCACACTCTTCATCCGGGCTTTTAGATTGTTGTGTATTCGCTACTTTATCACTGCAATTCGCCCAGATCAGTCCGGTTGTAACTCCACCGACAATAATAAGTGCGAAGATGAATCGGACGATAGCTTGTGCTTTGCTTTCCATATTTCAGATATTTAGTTTGTTCTACTGTTCATTACCATGAAGCCAGAAACGTGAAACCGGTTTGTTGCCACGCTCGCTTACACTTTGGTCAATTTCGTCGTCGAAGAAATAATAAATTCTGTTTCCCGGAAGCGAAAAACTCTGGCAGGTCCACGCTTCAATCGGGATCACTTCACTGCTTCCGGCACCACCACTAAGTGTATAGATGATTTCCTCCAACACCAGTGTATTGAACGAATTATTGATAATCATTACCGAATCCGGATCATACGTTCTGGTTATCTCGTTTCCGTCAGCAAGCGCATAACTGAAAGTTCCGAAGACACGATAAGTTTGCACTTCGTTTTCTCCGTCAATAATATACAGGCGACCAATTCCGAACATCAGTCCAACGAATACTACTCCTGCGAGAAAAAATCCGATCACAAAACTCTGGCTGTTCTTTAGTTTCTTGCGTACGAACCACGACACGCCCCACAGAGTAGCAATCGTCAACAGAACGACGAGAATTGTGTAAAGGATGTTGTTGATCAGCATTTGATATTTTAATCGTGCAACCAGTATTTGCTTGTACTCCCTCCACCATATTTTTCGTACGTCTCCGGAATTTCATCCTCAAAAAAATATTCGATTTCGTTGTGCGGTAAGGAAACCGTTTCCAGCGAATAAGGCTCAATGAATAACTGATTGTCTCTACCCTCATCAGCTCCAAACGTAGACTGCCAGCCCTTGGTCGAATAAATTACTTCCTCGAGTATGATTTCACGATCCGAATTGTTGATGATCGTTACTGTAACAATTTCATGATACACCGCTGTTGCTTCACCGCCGTTCCTTAGCTTCCAGGTGTGAGAACCCAACACACGAAATGTTTGTACGCCTTCCTCTTCCGTGAATACATAAACTTTCCCCGACGCTCCAGTCAGTACCATGAAAAGCACAAGCGACACGATGATTCCGGTAACCACAATCCAACGTTTCTTTTTTTTGTAGCCGATCCACACCAATCCAAAAAGCAGACAAGCCGAGACGACGATTGCAAAAATGATGAAGTAGGTGTTGTCTAAGACCATTGATGTGATTGTGCGGAAAGGGAAAAGATATAAAAAAACGTCCAGACATCATCAGGATGCTTTCATTTATCCATCCATCCGCCCATTGCGCGCAGAGAATTTTAATTCATAACTCAATAACCTCTGATCCACACCTCAAGAGAATCACCGAATGCTTCCCACGTAGTTTTTTCCGGTTTAAGAACAGGATGCTGAGTAGTTGCTACTTTGAGATTGAGATGAGCAACATAAGGTATTCCATCTACCGTGCCCATTGCCAAGATCATTGCATTGTCTCCAACCGGCAACTTTGCTTTGCCATCACATGTCGCAAAGGTGTATTCTCCTTTAGTTACTTTGATTGCATTAATTGCCGCATCGCGATTGGGCAATATCAGGTTCACATCGCAGAAATCCAGTGCATCTGCGCCGGTAATCGTTGCAAAAAAATCAATCTCTGCAATGGTTGGATCGCTTAAAAATCTATCCACATTATACCATCCCATTTTCTTCGCAGGGAAACTCGTCGTAAATGCCTTTGCAACTTCATCTCTCACTTCACTTTTTTCAGACTCTATTCGCTTCGCATCTTGTCTTCGCTTAATCATACGTTGCTGCGTTTTGTAATCGCGCACTAAACGATAAGCTTCTGCATCTGTTACTCCTTTTTCTATTAACAACTGTTTCGCATTTGGTAGCGTCATGTCCACCCCTTTGAAGTCGAGCTGGGCAGGAAATGTTTCTCTCCGGTTTTTCAGTGAAATAAAATATCCCGACAAACTATTCCAGGGGCCATTGTTAAATCGTTCGCAATGGGCCCACTTGGTTGAATCTCTTAATTCCGATTCTCTCGCAAGTTTAACAGCAAGCGAATCGCAATACCATAATGGTTTGTCCAAATTGGCCAGATACATTTCCAGAATCGGATGATCGAGTTCGCGAGGTCGCGTATATACTTCTTCCCATTTTTTCTCATCATATAAAATATCCTCGCAGTTCCCATCGTTTCCATACCACCCCCATCCCCATCCCCAACGCCAACTACCGTCACCTCCCCATTTGAAAATTCTCATTCTCTCTTCAAATTCTTCTGTTGCGATAAATGTGTTCTCGTATTTGCTGTCCATCAGGACAACTGAGTCAGTATAATCGTGGTCGAAACCGTACTCCGATTTCTTATAAACCTCGTTGGTATAGTAGAAATAGTCAAGTTCACTCAGCGGCATCGGAATCATTCCGGAAGCAACCGTATCCTCAACTGCCCAGTCGATATTTCCCAGTGAATCATACGAGCCGGTAAAAATCTGGAAGCCTGCTGTAACATTATCTGCCGGCAACTCTACATCCATCGCTTTGGTGGTGTCAACATAAAGTGGCTGCCCATTACTTTCAGCATTCAGGTAAATCATTCCTTGCGATTGCAAAAGTTGACCGCGCGTGCTTGTCTGCATGTTCGCATTGATAAAATCGCTCATAGTATTTACCTCAACCACCTGGAATGTTACGTTATCGGTAACGGGATCTCCATTTCCGTCTACAAAAATATTCTTCGGGAGCGTAATTACAGTTCCACCTTTGCAGGTGATACTGGTGTCGTTCCTGAGCTGAAGCGTAAACGTTTGCGTCTCCGGCATCGTTTTGCGATACATTTCATTATCAGTAGCCGGTGGAAGAATGTATCGCTTTGCAGTATCTGCTATTGCATACGGACCTTCTGCAGGATCGCCTTTACAGGAGAAAAAAGTGATGGCGAGAATCAAAAAGGGGAAGTGCTTCATACTCAAATATAGTCAAAGCACTTCCCGAATTACCCATCCATCCGCACAATACGCGGCGAGAATTTTCCGATCACATCCACAAGATCAACCTGCGCGGCCATCACGGTGTGAATGTCTTTGTACGCATGCGGCGATTCATCCAATCCTCCACCGATCAACGTAACGTTGTTTGCTTTCAACATGGCTTTCATGTCGGAGCTCTTCACGTTCTTCAATGCAGCAGTGCGCGACATTTTTCGTCCTGCACCGTGCGACGCAGAATTGATGGAAAGTGATTCGCCTTTTCCACGCACGATGAATCCCGGTGCGGTCATGGATCCCGGAATAATTCCGAGTACACCTTTTCCTGCAGGAGTTGCTCCTTTGCGGTGAACAATCACTTCTTTGCCGTTCAGCATTTCCTTCCAGGCGAAGTTGTGGTGATTCTCCACCATCGCGATCGGTTGCGTTCCCAATGCAGTTGCAATCTTCTCGTGAATTTTGTGATGACATGCAGATGCATAATCACCAGCAAGATTCATCGCAAGCCAATACTCCTGTCCTTCCTGCGTAGAAAGATCAAGCCACGCAAGATGTTTTGCTTCCTGAGGCAGACGACATTTTTCCATCGCGAGTTTCGTGTAATGCTGCGCAACTGTTG
>CAYUTR010000141.1:0-11968 GCA_964447465.1 uncultured Chryseobacterium sp. | reverse complement strand
CCGCCGTGACGCGTGGGCTTAGTTCATGAAGTACGTCTCCGTTTCGCCGCGCCGCCGTGTAAAGCTCGCGCAGCGTTCGCCTAGATCAGTATCGTAACCGGATTCTCCAGCATCATCTTCAACGTCTGCAAAAACGCCGCACCCGTTGCGCCATCAACAACACGGTGATCGCAGCTCAAAGTAACTTTCATCACTTTGCCAGGAACAACCTGTCCGTTGCGGACAACCGGTGTGTCTTTGATTCCACCAACCGCAAGAATACATGCATCGGGCGGATTGATAATCGCAGTGAACTCTTCTATGCCGAACATTCCGAGATTGGAAATAGTAAATGTATTTCCTTCCCAGTCTGCAGGCTGTAATTTTTTCTCTTTTGCTTTTTTCGCGAACTCTTTCACTTCAGCGCCGATCTGCAGGAACGACTTCTGATCTGCGAAACGTACAACAGGAACAAGCAATCCGTCTTCTACTGCAACCGCAACACCAATGTGTATGTGTTGATTGTACCGGATACGATCGCCCAGCCACGATGCATTCACTTTCGGATTCTGACGTAAAGCAGCTCCGCAAGCGCGAATCACCATGTCGTTGAAAGAAACTTTCGTTGGTGAAAGCTGGTTGATTGCTTCACGCGATTTCACAGCTTGATCCATATCAATTTCCATCGTGAGATAGAAATGTGGTGCACCAAATTTACTTTCTGAAAGACGACGCGCGATAGTTTTACGCATCTGCGAAACCGGCTCTTCCGTAAATCCTTCGGTGGTATTAATCGTGTTATTTCCGAATGCAAGTCCGCCCAGCTTTCCTGGATGCCAGTTAGCAATATCTCGTTTTACAACGCGACCCGCATCACCAGTTCCTGAAACTCCGGAAAGTTCAAGACCTTTTTCAGCTGCTAATTTCTTCGCTAGCGGAGAAGCTTTGATGCGCGAATCTCCATTGGAAGAAACAGCTATCGGTTGCGTAACCTGCTTGTGTGTTGTTTCGTTTGTCAGACTGAGCGGAGTCGAAGGCTGACGAACAGCTTCAACTTTCTTTTCCTCTTTCACGACTGGTTTCGCTTCTTCTTTCTTCGTAGCAGAAGCTTCTGCCGCGGTAGCAAGAATCGCTTTCACATCATCACTCTTGTCGCCGATGATCGCAAGTACCGAATCAACCGGCGCTCCAGCTCCTTTTTCAACTCCGATATACAGAAGCGTTCCGTTAAAGAACGACTCAAATTCCATTGTTGCTTTGTCGGTTTCAATCTCCGCAAGAAGATCGCCCTTCTTAACTGTGTCACCAACTTTTTTGTGCCACTCTGCAACAACACCATCTGTCATGGTATCGCTCAACTTGGGCATCTTTACTATTGTCGCCATACTTGTTGTGTGTGATGTCGGGATCGTATCCCGACACAGCCATTATTTGTGGTGTCGGGATCGTATCCCGACACAGCCACTATTCCATGATGAACGGATAGTCCGGTTCTGCGTAAACGTCTTTGAACAATTCCTCAACCTCCGGATACGGAGATTCCTCAGCGAACTTCACTGATTCCATCACGATGTCATCAACTTTTTTCTCCATCGCTTCAATTCCCTTTTCATCAATCCAGCCATTCTCCTGCATCACAGCGAGAACCTGGGCAATCGGATCCTGTTCCTTGTAACATTCCAATTCTTCTTTCGTGCGGTACTTCGCAGGATCAGACATAGAATGTCCGCGATAACGGTATGTTTTTATTTCGAGAAGTGTTGGTCCGTTTCCGGCGCGGGCAAGTTTCGCTGCATCAGAAATTGCATTGTGTACAGTTTCGCAACGCATTCCGTCGACCTGGAAAGAAGGCATGTCATATGCAAGACCGAGCTTATAAAGTTCGTGAACGTTCGACGTACGCTGCACCGATGTTCCCATTGCGTAGTTGTTATTCTCGATGATAAAAATCACCGGGATCTTCCACAGCATCGCCATGTTAAAAGTTTCGTGCAATGCACCTTGACGTACTGCTCCATCGCCCATGTAACACAAAGTCACACGACCGTTTTTGTTGTACATATCTGCGAATGCAATTCCAGCACCCAGTGGAATTTGTCCACCAACGATTCCGTGTCCACCGTAGAAATTAAATTCCTTCGAGAACAAGTGCATTGATCCGCCTTTTCCTTTTGAACAACCTGTGCTTTTTCCAAGAAGCTCTGCAAGAATATATTTCGGATGCATCCCGCGACCGATCGGATGTGCGTGATCGCGATACGCGGTGATTACTCTATCGTCTTTTGTAATGGCTGATTCAGCTCCCGCAACAAGTGCTTCCTGTCCGATGTAGAGGTGACAGAATCCGCGAATCTTCTGCTCGATGTACATCTCGCCACACTTCTCTTCGAAGCGACGCATGAGTAACATTGACTCATACCAGTGCGCGTACGTCTCTTTGCTGAACTCCGCTGTCTTTTTCTCTGACGTTTTGGTCTTGGTTGCCATCGTGTTAAATAAACCGGTTGGTTGGAAGGTAAAGATAAGAGTAAAAATCCCTCCTCAGAACGCTGAAAATCAAGTTTTTGCCCTATACAAAAAAGCGCAACGGCATTGCGAGGCACGTTGGTTCTGCAAAACAAAAAAGCGAACCGTCATTGCAAGGCACGAAGGCTGAGCAATCCACAAAAAAGCGTAACGTCATTGCGAGGCACGAAGCAATCCCACGAGCGGATAACAGCTTGAAGTATTTACGCATTTCACAAGCGGGAAACCGCACGCTTTTTTGTGGATTGCTCAGGCTTTCAGCTCATCCGCTTCGAACGACAGTGGCAGCAAATCCTTCATCGAACCAACAACATAGACAGCACCCGTATCTCCTGAAAGAATAATGCGGATGTTTTTGCCGGAACGTTTTTCATATTCGGCAATTACTTGTCTGCACGCACCACAGGGAGAAAGCGGTCGGTTCACTGCAAATTTTTCCGAAGAACAGGTGATCGCAATTGCAGTTACAGCAACATCAGGATAAGTTGCGCCCGCATAAAATATTGCAACGCGCTCAGCACACAATCCCGATGGATACGCCACATTTTCCTGGTTATTCCCAGTCACGATGACACCATTCTCCAATCTCAATGCAGCACCTACATGAAAAGCAGAATACGGCGCGTATGCATTCTTACCAGCTTCTTTCGCTTTGGAAAGCAACGTCTGATCATCCGCACTTAGTTCGTTCGGAGAACCGTACTCTTCAATTTCACTTGTAATCGTTAGCTTTTTCATAGCAAGCAAATATAGCTCATCCTTTGCGTTGCCTTGGCGTCTTTGCGTCTTGGCGGTTGAAAATAAGGATGTCGATATTGCTTGCAGCTAGCACCTTACGACATTAGCACATTGATTAAACCTCTGTTATCTTGCGTCGTCCAACACCAAACCCCTATCTAATGAAACGCTTCTTCTTCTCCCTCGCACTGTTAGTATCACTCCCAAACCTGCGCGCTGCTCATGGCGACAGTATCTGGGATTTACCAATCATTCACGACATCTACTTTACGTTCCAGCAAGTTTCCTATTGGGATTCACTGGTAGCTTCTCACACCACGGGTCTCTACATCGTGGCTGATATGACCTTCGACGGTGTCGCTCTTCCTTCTGTGGGTGTACGTCTGAAGGGAAATTCTTCTTTCAACAATCCCGGCCAGAAGAAATCAATGAAAGTTGATCTCAATGAATTTGTACAGGGACAGGATTATGATGGCATTAAGAAATTCAATCTCAACAACCTGTTCAAGGATCCAACTTTCATGCGTGAGAAACTCACGATGGATTACATGAACCGCCATGGCATGCATTCTCCGCGTTGTACATACGCACGCGTGTATTACAACAATGTGTACTGGGGACTGTACACGCTCGTGGAAGAAGTCAACAGCAAATTTCTTGACCAACATTACAATTACGACGAAGGCAACCTGTTCAAAGGAGATCCCAGTGGCGATTTACGCTGGTGGGGAACAACTGTATCATCTTACAACACGCGGTATGAACTCGACCAGACGAATACCGATGACTGGACCGACCTGATCAATCTCATCAACACAATCAACAATTCACCAACGGCAACGTACTATACTTCGCTCGAAGACAGTTTGGTTGGTTGGGACTTCCTTGCGAATGCAGTAATCAACAACATGTTTGTGAATCTCGATTCGTATTGCGGAAGCGGACACAATTATTATCTCTATCACGATTCTACCATCATGAAATGGCGCTGGATTCCGTGGGATGTCAATGAAACTTTCGGCAGCTTCACACAGGGAATGACCCCTACGCAACTGAAAACGTTGCCATTCGACTACGTCAATCAGCCCACCAATCGCCCGCTGTTCGTAAAGATGATGGCCGATCCAACTTATCGCCAGGAATACATTTACACGTACTGTTACCTCATGCAGAATTTCAATAACGCATACCTCGATCCGTATATTGACAGTCTCGCAAATGTAATTCGCACCGATGTGTATGCCGATCCGAACAAGTTTTATTCCAACGCAGATTTTGAAACCAACCAGGTATCCGATATTGTTGGAAGCGGACCGAACGGTGGAAATATTCTTGGACTGAAAGATTTTATTACCACACGACGTGCAAGCCTCGAAACTCAACTTGCAGTCTTCGGTTGCTATCTGTCAAGCGACAATATTTCATCTGCAGAATCGCTCCGTGTGTATCCCAATCCAGCAACCGATCTTCTCTGGGTTTCCGTACCGAACTCGTGGAGCACCGCTGAATTTACCACCGAAATTCTGGACATTTCAGGACGAACTATCCAGTCGCAATCGCATACATCCAATACGCTCAGCTGTACACTGGATGTCACAGTTTTGTCGCCCGGAATCTATTTCGTAGTTGCGAAAAACAGCACTGGCGCCACCCTTTCCTACAGATTTTGTAAGTCTGCCTGATTTATTACTGCTAATTTAAAAAAGCAGGTAACTTTACGTTAATCACAATTTAACGTTGACATTCATCCTGATTATGAAAAAATCAATATGCTACCTGGCGCTCGCTGCGATGCCGGTAATTGCGCTGTTTTCATCATGTACTAACGGTCCTGGACCCGGTGGAAAAGCTTCCATTCAAGGCGTTATCAAAGGAACCCGATACGTGAATAACTGTACGACCAACGCTGGTTCGTTTCTTGCAGAAGACGAGGATGTGTACATCATTTATGGTGAAGATCCTTCCTACGGCGACAAAGTGAAAACCGGTCCGGGCGGTGTGTTTTATTTCAAGTACCTGCGTCCGGGCAAATACACGATATACGCCTACTCTACGAAATGTACCGTAGCACAGAGAGAAGCTGTGATCATGGAAGTTGAAATCACGGACAAAAATCAGGCGTTGATCACTGACACGTTAAGGGTCGACAAGTAAAATGAGAACGATCATCACACTTCTTTTTTGTTCCGCAGTCGTTAGTCTTTCCGCTCAATCCCGAAAGAATCTCAAAGAGCTCAAGGTCAAAAACTGCACGGAAAACACTACGATTTACGAAGGCGGTAAAGAAACCGTAACGTATAAATCAGGATTCCGCACGTTCGATAAAGAAGGAAATACCATAGAGGATACGGAATACAACCAGGACGGCACCGTGAAGCGGAAAGAAACTGCGAAGTATGCGGGCAAGGAAAAAATTGAAGAAGTAGTTGACGAACGCGGTGATAAAGAAGCTGGTTCTCCAGGTAAAACGTATAAGAAAACAACTTACAAGTACAACGCTGACGGTGATAAGACCGAAGAAGTGGAATATGATGCGGCCGGTTCGGTGATCAAGAAAACTACTTACACCTACAACAAGAACAAAGACAAGCAGTTCGAAGTGGTGTATGATGGCACAGGCCGTCAGACAAAGAAAACTGTTTACGGTTACGATGCGAAGAATCTGAAAATCTCCAAGAGCGTTTATGGTCCCGGAGATGTACTTCTTAAATTGGTGAAATACACCTATGGTTACTAGGAATTTTCTTTCCGAAGTAAAGTCGGCACTTGACCGGTTTGATCCGATTTCCCTCGAAGAAATGGATGGGGTGAAGCTCATGGATCGTACTGATGTGAAGTTCAATTTCAGCATTCATCATCTTCCGGAATTACTGGACAGCATCCGCGAACATTACCGTATTCTTGAAGTGAAAGGTACACGCATGAGTCGTTACGAAACTTTGTATTACGATACGCCTGAGTACGACCTGTACAAAACACATCATAAAGGAAAGCCTACGCGCTTCAAGATCCGTGCACGGAAGTACGTGGAGTCTGACCTGAATTTCTTCGAAGTAAAACACAAGAACAATAAAGGCCGCACAGTTAAAACACGCGTGAAGAAAAAAGTTGCCGGTAACGAAATTTCAGGCAATGCGCAGGAATTACTTCACGAGAAAACCGGAATGCAATCGGAACACCTCGAACCAAAACTGTTTGTAAACTACACACGGATCACGCTGGTAAATCGCTTTGAAGAAGAGCGATTGACCATTGATCTTGACCTCCAGGTAAAGAATGATGATTCCGAATTTTGTTTCGATGGACTTGTAATTGTCGAGGCTAAAATGTCGAAGTTCCAGGTTACGCCTTTCGTGAAATTGCTCAAGGAAAAACACATTCGCCAGGGCGGAATAAGCAAATACTGCATGGCGGTAAGCAAGCTCATTCCCGGAATGAAATCGAATAACTTTAAAGAAAAATTACTCACCGTTGATAAAATACTGAATGAAACTCGCGTTGCTTAAATGGATTTTTCCGCTGTTGCTGTTGTTCTCTCCTGCTGTTCAGGCGCAGGCGCCGGTTACAATTGTCGGAACTGATATTCTCTCGACCTTGACTGCAGATGAAGATCCGGACGAGGATGGAAAGAAAAAGAAAGACAAGGATAAAGACAAAGAAGAAGCGGAAGTTCCCTTCTTCTCGTTCAGTCTCGAAAAATTCAACCTGGCATTTTTCATGCGTATGCTCATCGACATTTTATCGATGATCATCCTGATCCGACTGATCTATTATCCTGTGTACAGGAGAAGCGATCACCTGTTCACATTCTACATGTTCAACATTACCATCTTTATCATCACTTTCCTGTTGAATGGTAAAAGCGGATTTTCTACAGGTGCGGCATTTGGTCTCTTCGCAGTGTTTTCATTGTTACGCTATCGCACAGAAGACATCAGTGCGCGTGATATGACTTATCTGTTCACGGTTATTGCTCTTGGATTGATGACATCAGTGAACAAAGGCACCATCCTTGAAATCGGAATCATCAATGGCGTAATTCTCTTTGCGGCTTTTCTCCTCGATGGAAACGTACTGATGAAAACGGAATTTGTGAAGTCTGTGCAATATGAAAATATCGAACTGATCAAACCGGAACGCGAAGCAGAGCTTATTGTTGATCTTGAGAACCGCACTGGGCTTAAAATTCACAAAGTAAGTATTGGTAAAGTTGACTTCCTGCGCGACACAGCTGTTGTGAAAATTTATTACTACGCTACAAAAAATCAGGAAGGATGATCAAGCGTCTACTGGCACTCGCTGCGATTTCTATTGGTGTTTCCGTTTCAGCTCAAACAAGCGATTTCGGCATGTGGAATACCGTGAGCATCAACAAGGAGATCACTGATAAATTCAGTGTAGGTATTGACCAGGAGTTCAGACTGCGGGATAACCTTTCGACTATCAATCTCTTTTACACCAACTTCGGAGCCGGCTACAAACTGACCGACTGGTTCAAATTCTCTTTAACCTATCGCTTTGTCGATAAGCACAAAGAAGACCTGACCTGGGGCATACGTCATCGTATTATGACTGATTTCCTTTTCAAAGTTAAACCGGGTGATTTCAGTTTCTCCTATCGTGCGAGATTCCAATGGGAATGGCGTGGTGCTGGTTACACGCAGGAATACGGGAATGTTCCGGAAGTGTTCCTTCGCAACATGATAAAGATCGAGTACAAAGTAACCAACGATATTGAACCGTACATAGCCACCGAAGTCCGTTGGCAAATTCAAAATCCACGTATTCCTTACCATAATTCGATCGATCGCGGGCGCTATATTGCCGGCGTGAATTACGAAATCAATAAGCACAACAAAATCGGAACTTACTTCCTGTTTCAAAAGGAAGTAAACGTGATCGATCGCCAAACCCTCTACATCTGGGGACTGGAGTATACCATTAACTTATAATAAACCCTGCGGGGCTTACCACATAGGTTTTTCTCTTCCCTTGTTTTCTAGAAGGCGCCGCAAGCCGCTTTCCTCATAGAACAGATAGACACCGTACTTCCCTATGTGCTCTATGTGGGGGTTTCGCTTTTCGCGAAACCATTTAGAAAACAACAAACTTCTCAGAAATCTATGTGGTAAAAATTATTTGTAGATCAGAGCAACAGCCCACGCATTCACCCCATCTTCTCTTCCGACGTAACCTAACTTCTCATTCGTCGTCGCCTTAATCGAAACACAATCCGCTTCTACATTCAGAATCGGAGCAATCACTTCAATCATCGCCGCCACATGCGGATTTATTTTCGGCGCTTCCATCGCAAGTGTTGCATCAATATTCACAACACTCCATCCCTTCTCTCCGATCAATCGCACAACTTCAGCGAGTAATTTTTTACTGTCGGCTCCCTTCCACTTCGCGTCCGTATTCGGAAAATGAAATCCTATATCACGCATCGATGCAGCACCAAGCAACGCATCGCAGATGGCGTGTAAAAGTACATCTGCATCTGAATGTCCATCACAACCTTTCTCAGCGGGAATCAGAATTCCACCCAACCATAATTCACGTTCAGCCGATAAACGGTGAACATCGTAACCCATGCCAATTCTGATGTTGGGAGTCATGATGTAAATGTAGCTATTTGTCACTTCGAGCGCAGTCGAGAAGTCAGACAAATGGTCTGATCATCCGTCGGGTCATTTCTTTTTTGTAAATTTCACTAGCTAATCAACCCTACATGCAAAGATTTCTACTCCTCCTTCTACTTTGTTCTCCGTTCTATTCCTTCGCAACTCACGTAGTTGGCGGAACCATGATGTATGAACACATCAACGGCGATACCTATTCCATAACTGTACTTCTGTATCGCGACTGCAGCTCGGCTACTACTGCATTACCTCTGAGCGTTGGTGTTCAGGTGCGAGATGTGAATGGAAACAACCTCCTGCCAAGCGAGAATTTTACTTCACAACTGGATTCAGTCGTCTTTGTTCCATCGTACATGTCATCGTGCGTGGTGAATCCCGGCGTATGTATTGAAGAAGGTTACTACACTTCCCTTGTTACACTTCCCGCAATCGCCGGTGGTTATCATGTGTATTATCAGTACTGCTGCAGAAATGGAAATCTGGTGAACGTTGTTAATCCTCTTGCACAAGGCGCTTCATTATACACGTTTATTCCGGATGCAAATACGCATGGAGTAAACACAAGTGCGCACTGGAACCTGCAGCCTCCGCTTTTCGAATGTCAGGGCTTTCCGATGAACTACGATAACGGCGCTTTCGATGCAGACGGTGATTCACTCGTGTTTACTTATTACACTCCGTATTCCGACCCCAATCCAACTTTCCCGTCCGGAGTTGCAACGTTTACTCCTGTGACGTGGGTTGCAGGTTATGCTGCGAATAATTCATGCGGCGGACCGAATCTTACGATGAGCAACACCGGTTACATCACCGGCGTTCCACCGAATATCGGAAACCACCAGGCAGGTGTACGCTGCGAGGAATATCGTAACGGCGTAAAGATTTCTGAAGTGAATCGCGACTATCCTTTCATTGTTGTGAGCTGTACTCCTGCACCGCAAGCAATGTTGCCGGGGCCAGTGACAACATGTTACTACGACTTCGTTCAGTTCCAGCACCAGAGTGTAGGTGCAACTTCGTTCCATTGGGATTTCGGTGATCCTGCAGTTACAAACGACACATCGAACCAAAGTAATCCAATGTGGTTCTATGCAAATCCGGGAACGTACACGGTTACGCTCGTAGTGCAACCGTACACCGCTTGTGCAGACACCGCAACTATGGTAGTCACGGTTCAGCAAGTCCACGCGGATTACATTGCCAACGACACGATGTACACAATCATCGCCAATCAATTTACCGACAGCTCATGGACATCAAACGGAAGTCCGATCGTAACATGGGATTGGTATTTCGGTGACTTGACTCCGCATTCGACATCGCAGAATCCAACTCACGTTTACGCAACGACAGGATCATACACGGTAACATTAATCGTGATGAGTGCAGATGGATGTTTGGACACAACGGTGTTCGTGGTCTATGTTGATCTGTTCAATAGCATTACATCTTTCGATCAGCTGCCGTTCAAAGTGTATCCGAATCCTTCAGACGGAATTTTCAACGTGATGGTTCCATTCACAACAGGGACATTACGCTTGACTGATTTGCAGGGAAGAGAAATTGCACGATATGCAGTCAACGGCCAGACTTTGATCACGCTGAATCTGGGAACCGAAGCAGGAGCGTATTTCCTGGAATACAGTTCAAGCGATGTACGTTTGACCCGGAAGCTAGTCGTCGAATAGTTATTTCGTTGTAGCTAAGAGTTAACGATCAGCGTAAACTTCCAGGTGTTTTGTAATGGACTCCGTTGTGCGTTGACCGGCAACAGGTACGAAACATCAAACGCCAGATTTTGATACCGTGCACCAAACCCGAATGTGAGGTATTGCCTGTTTCCATTGAGCGCATGCTCATAAAAAAAACCTGCGCGTCCTTTTACAATGTGCTTGTAGTCGTATTCAATGCCAGCGCTCCATGTCATTTCACGAAATTCTGCCTCCGCACCGTACGGAGAATCATTGAATGATCCCGTCATTCCTTTCCATGCTGAGCGATTTGGATCTTTTCCTGCTGCGATAAGATATCCATTTCCAGTCCAGATGGGATTTCCACTCGAGTCCATTGCGTAAATCGGTTGACTTGGCACTAACAACTTATTCACTTCAACCTGAAATGCAAAAAAGTGTTTTTCATTTTTCTCAAACTCGCCTCCGAATGCCAGAGCTACATTCGTTGGAAGAAAATCGCTATTCGCTGATCCCGACACATAATTTATTTTCGGCCCAATGTTGGTGATCGCCAATCCCGACTGAACATGGCCATTCCACGCTTTCAGATCGAACCGATCACCAACCCAGGTGAGTCCAATGTCCATTGCGAATCCCTGAGATTGGTAATTATAAACTGGATAATTATTTGACCGAAAATATCTTCCCGTGAGTCCGCCGGAAAAGTTCTTTCTGAATTTTCTTGAATACGCGATATCTGCGCTCATTTCATTCATACGTTCAATAGGCAGACCACCCCCAACATTAATCGTCCCCATCGAAAAATAAGTGAACGAAGCTCCGATTGCTGAAACACTATCCGGTTTGAAATAGCCAGCAGCGTAAAAATGATTTAGATCAGGGACAAGTGCTCGTAACCACGGATTGTAAGACAGTGCTATTCCATGATCTGGTTCGTGGAATGCTAAACGTGATGGATTCCAAAACATCGCATTAGCGTCATTCGAGAGCGCAACACTTCCATCACCCATACCACCAGCTCGCGCATCAGGTGCAATTCTTAGAAAGGGCACACCCGGTGAAAGACTGTTAATCTGACCGAGAATTTCATCTGGTGTTACTGCTGGAGGGAAATGTCCCCCGCCTTGTGCGAGAAGCGCAGCGGGAAATAGAAGAAGGCTAATTACTTTTTTCATTGACTTTCTGATTTGAGCTTTCGAAGCGCATCGAAATTGAATAACAGCGTAAACCGTAGTGTATTCTCCAAAGGACTTCTCTGATCGTTCACTGGTATCAGATAAGAAAAATCCAGTTGGAAGACGTTGTATTCTACGCCAAGTCCCAGCGTGAGATAGCGATTGTCTCCGTGCGACGCGAACTCATGAAAATATCCTGAACGTACTTTGAACA
>CAYUTR010000140.1:0-12035 GCA_964447465.1 uncultured Chryseobacterium sp. | reverse complement strand
CGCGTTTCGGAACATGAGGATGCAAACCCGAGTAAATTACCACTGTTCTTCGTGGTAACGATTGACGAAAGTGAAATCGACGCATATTCCCATTTGTTTCTCAAACATCAGCGACTTTGGGACATGCGCATTACAATACATCTCGAGAGGCTCTTTCTTTACATCCAGAATGCAATTAATCAACAACCCAGAAACTTGGTTAATGCCCTGGATACTACAAATAAAATTGACGAATCGAGTAAGCTCAAACCAGAAGAATTCTCATGGCCAATTCTAAAACTGACCAAAGGGCAAAGACATTGGTTAGGGTTTATGCACTCCAAGTTTACAAAAGGAGAGAAAATAGACTTTGAAAGAGAAGAGCCCTTGCAATGGAAAAAATTTGGGCGTGAGACATCTCCAACACAGTTGGACAACTTACTGACAACCGGAGAAGATATTAAACTGTTAGGTATTTGGCATATCGATCCCAACAGCAAGTATTTTCAGATGTTTGAAGATACTATTTTAACAATTCGGAATCTATTTCAAGAACGCGGAGGAATTCCCGAAATCTCAAGCATAGAATTGAAAAAGTTGTTGCCAGATGCGACACAAACTGACCTTGATTGCATAAGACGCTTACTAGATTCACACAGGTTCTCGAGTGGTGGATCACAAGCTGATTCCGGATTTACCATTCGAATAGATGGAGGAAGGAGGGAGCAATACCGACTCTATCCGGGGTTGGAGGAATTTGTCCTTCTCGAGGTAAATAAGCGAGACAACTTAGAAATTGAAGATCAAATATCAGATGAATCTCCTGAAGCCAGTGATCAGCCGTACAACATTTTTAACTCGCCAACCAATATTACGCTAACTGAGCATCCGACGAAGATTGTTCTTAAAGTTGATAGGCTGGCGTCCGACATTGTAGAAATAATAAATCGTATTCCATCTTCCGTAGGGCGCATGATTGGAATTTTTGGGCCTTGGGGACGAGGGAAATCAGTGCTGATTCAAAACATCATTGATCGCTTAGTGAATAGCACTAACACCTGGAGTCAATTAAAGTGGTACGATAAATTAAAGGAACGATTGGTTTGGTGGAAAAGAGTTCGACGCAGTGATGAAAATCAATTCATAATCGTTCCATTTCATGCGTGGAAATATCAAGATACACCCGCATCATGGGCTTATTTGTATGAATCATTTGCTGAGAAATACTATAATAAACCGAGAGCATTTTTTAAGTGGTGGTCATGGTTAAAATATTTCTGGCGGATATTCCGATTAAACATGCACAGAACTCGACTAATTCCGCTCATCAAAATTGCTTGTATCATTGGGATTGGTGCACTCCTCCTGATCCTAGTACTCAGAAGTAATTATTTAGATGCGCTCGCATCCGCAACTCTAGTAAAGGCTTTGGCCACCACGGGGATTGTAACCTTAATGGTTGCGCTTTTCGACCGAGTCTATGTTGTTTACCGAAATAAGGCTAGTGATTTGATCAACAAGTTTACTTCCCGTACATCCTTCAAAAACGAGATGGGCATGCAAGCTGAAATTCAAAAGGAGCTTCAGGTTCTCCTCAAAGTTTGGCTTGGTCGTCAACGGTCATTCAAACCAAAAAAAAGAATTGCATTGATTGTTGAAGACATTGACCGATGCACAGAAGAGAAAATCATGCAGAACGTAGACGGCCTTCGAGTCATGCTTGAGAATCAGGAGGTCTCTGAGTGGGTAACCGTAATTTGTGGTATTGATGAGCGAGTCCTTGCACGTGCCGTGAAGTCGAAATACGAAAAGACAGAAACAGAATCAAGTTTCTCAAACTATCTTTTTGACGAAAATTCAAATTCCTATGTCCAAACTGAATTTCGATATACCTCAGACCCATTAATAACGCCACCGACTGGCACTCAAATACTAATAAGCGAATACCTAGATAAACTTTTCATCTTGGCAATTAAATTAGGCAGGCTAACCTCCGAAGAGCGTCGCGATATTATCGAATCTTTCATTGGAGAAGTTGAGGAAGATACTTCTGCAAACGAAAATCAAGCAGACCTTTCTACACCTGAACCTAGTAAGTTGCATCCAATGTCTTTTGATGATACGAATGAAGGACAAGTCGACGACCTATACAACGATCTTTCCAAATTAAACACACGCAGATGGTCGGCAATAGAAGTTAAATCATTCGAAGGTATCAACGCGCGCGAAAAGTCAATGCTGTCATATCTCAGTGAAGCATGGGAAGGGGCGTCCCCGAGGCAAATTAGAATATTCTATTTTAGATATCTGCTCGCGAAAAACCTGTTAATACAAAAGTACGAGTCAACTGGTAGTTCCAATATTTGGAAGGAATTCCCTTATGCTGAATTTGTGGGATTATGTATCACCCGTTACATGACTTCGCATCAACCTAGGATAATATATCAAACCAAAGTTAAGTACTTAGAAGAGGACCCAACTGCAACAATTAATCTGCCAGACAACTATTCATCTCCCATCGTTGTCAAAGACTATATTGAATTGCTGTCTGTATTGGAGATGGTTGTGGCGTACTAAGTTTAATGACCTAATGCCACCTTCAGTTCCCACCAGCAATAGAAATTCACCGTACCCAGTTACTAAAAGATGGAAGAACCACCTCGTGTACAGCACGCACACCTTTGCTTAGTCCATCGAAAAAATAACTGTCTGGTGTAGGATACTCGATATGAATATCCGGATATTTCATTTTAGCGAAAAACAATCCTATAGTTTGCATTTTACTCCCTGTTGCAGCTACAATAATACGCTCGTAATTACCAAATTCCTTGTGAATGGCTTCCAATTCTCGTAAGGTTTCTGTGTATTTCAAGGTACTAGCCTGTCTAAGCAGCATTCCGGTTTCTTCATTCAATGGATTACTGGATCTATAGTCTTCAATCAACTTACGATGAATTTCCTGAATCGCTAGATCTCGCCACCTCAAATTTACGTCTGGACACTTACCATTAATGAAGATCAGACGATAAGGACTAATCGTGCCTAACATATGTCTAACCAACTGCTCATTGAAAGACGTAAAAGCAACTACCGCAACAGGTTGTCCCTGCATTCTTATACTGCTCAGGCACTTTGCACGAAGAATGTTTTTAAATCCGTGGCTTGGAAAATAAGCCAAAGATTTTGAATCAGTGCTGGCTTTCTGATATTCATTCAAGGACGGTGAATATGATTCTGCTTCAGAATACACAATTCTTAAAGTCCCACTGAAGTGTTGAAGTTTACATAGACATACTAAGATTAAATACTTTGTCATTGCAGTTACATCTACAATAACTTCTTCAAACTCATTAATCGATCTAAATTCCTTTTCAAGAGTTGACTCCAATTTATCCGGCTCCGTTAGATCAAATTCAATTTCATGTGGATAATCTATGCCGAGCCTGTTGAGTTCAATCCGCAATTCATCAACCTTATTTAAGCCCTTGGTAGGCGTATAATTAATGACGTATGCCTCATTCAAAATTGGCGAGCTCGCCTGAGACTTTGCCCAACCAGTCGATCTCTGCTCGAAACCATAGGCCGCAATGTATAACCTTCGACCGTTTGTCGAAAGCAACTTAGCTTGATGCAAATCAGGTAAACTCATTCCTTAAACATACTTTGTTGGTCCTTATTCGGTTTTCTCTTCGCCTTCCAGTACGCCAAAAATTTCAACGGCTCCTTAAAAAGATAATTTAATTCTTGGCTACTTACATGAATATGGTCGTGTGTTGAAAACGTCAATTGAGCGTGTGGCAGCAGGACTCGATTAAGAAACAATCGAGGAGTAAGCATCCCCCTAACACTTTTGCCTCGCCGGTCTTGCAGGAAAATGTGCCACCGAATTAACCCTTCATAATAACCTTTAGTATCTTCATCTAATTTGAAGTGATCAACAATTTCCAATCTAAATGCTTGCTTCGGATTTCTATAAGGATGATTAGAAATTAGTTCGCCGTTAAGAAGTTCATGTCTCGATACCGTTATAAACGCTTCAACAATATTCTTCAAATGCGTACCATAGTTAGAGGTATCCTTAACGGACAATTGTTTTTCCAAGAATGAAGGATTCGGAAATTTTTCGGCAAAATCTAAAAATTCCCCGCCTGCATTTTTAAAAACCTTGTCTTGCACATTAGGTGCGATAGTTTTCTGTCCAGATTTCAAGCTTGCATCAGATTCTCTTAACATATCAACGAACATCTGAATCATTATGCGAATGTCGCTCGACCACATACCAATAAACGCTTCCACTCCACTGTATGTAATCGATTTTCTCTCACGCATGATTCGCGCCATCTCATTGCTACTGTACTGAACCTGTCCGAGCAAATTCTCTAAAGTTATGCTTTGTCCTTTTAAGTGCTCATCCCGTTCAATTCTTCGTTTAAATATTTCCTCCAAAAGATTTTTCTTTGCTGTTGCGTCTTGGTGAAGACTTTCGCTCGCTAAATCTATCAATTCAAAATCCTGATGAAGTTCTAGTGGCTTATTTCTTTCTAATGATCTTTCAAAACTAATCGCTGATTCAGTAGATACTTTAAAAAAAATATTATCTCGACGTTTGAAGATTATTGGATTGAGAATTTTCTGAACCGATCTAGGAATAGTAGGAATTGTATAATCGTCCAAGAAGAAAAAGAAAGGTTTTTCTGCTGCCCACGATAAATTGGCAGATATCTTCTCAGTTAGTTGATCTAGAAAGTCTCTTCTGGAAAGTGACCACTTCTCAGGCCTGTTATCTTTGCCATGATCGGCAGTTCTTGTACGTTCTTTTTCGATTTCAATGAAACTACGGACATGAGCAAGAATGTTAGCACCTCGTGGTAATGGTTGGTATGTACTGGGGAAAACTGATGAAATGAATTCTTCTAACCATATATATCCAGTAATCTGATCAGTTTCATGAACCGAGAATGTTTTGCAAATTTCCGCTAACCAGGTCAGATTAAAAAAATGAACAATTTGAGCATTCAATCCTAATCCAATTACATTAGGTATGTATGGGAAGGCTTCTACAATGGACCGACAGTTCAAATAAAAACCAATGAACTCGTCTGCCCCCCGAACACCTGATGATTCCCCAATCACTTTATCCATATAGGATGTCAAGCGCCGGAATGTCATTGTTTTTCCACATCCACGCGCACCTGTCAATACGGTAATGTTCTTGCTTAACAAATCATTTGCTGCCAAAAATTCCGGCACAAATAAATTCTTCCATTCTTCCGCTTTATAACCTAAAGCTTCAGCCACTAAATAATCGCCCGGTTCTCTTAATTCTGTTCCTCGTTTTGCTCTTGCTGCCTCGAGTTCAGCGTCAACTCTTAACTGTTTAAATTCCCTTACCAGTACATCAATTTTACCTACGTAATTACCTTGGGTTGGATCAGTTTCCATCACTTTTTTATCCAAAAAAAAGCGCATTTTCTCCAGCCAAATTCTTTGCTCTGCAGTAAGCGAAGTTGAGTGAAGTTTGTCCAATAAATTATTGATTATTGAGAAAAATTGTTTGGTATCATCCTTGGGAGTCTTGTTATTGTGCGATCCTCCATAACCGAAATCAGAAATATAAATAGTCTGCTTGTTCTCTATGAGTCGAGGATCCGGGTTAGATATGAGAATGTTGCCAGTATGTAAATCTCCATGAACAATCCCGACTTGTTTGCAAGCGAATAAGACATTTAGAATAGTTAGTCCGATGTCCTCAACGAAAGCAATGTCGATACCACGGGTAGCTATATAATCCCTAAGATTGATTCCATCTACAAAATTCCAAAATATGCATAGGATAGAACGATTTTCCTTATCCACGGCCATTCTGTGAAATTTGTATTCGATCACATTCGGCACGCTCTTAAGCTTGTGGACTTTTACTAATTCAGTTTCCCATCCTAACCTCAATTGGTCCTCAGGAATTACTTTGCATGCAAAAACATCATCCTCAGTTCGCCTAGCTTTATATACAACACCAATCATACCCTTCCCTACACGTTCTTCAAGCACGTAACCATCGATATTGACCCCGATGTTTGAATCCTTTAATGGATCATATGTTGGATGCTCACTCATTCTTTTTCAAAAATCAAAATTGATTCAAACTTATTTCCCTTGTGCTTTCTTCTTATTCTTCTATTTTCTGGTATCATATTTCTCAAACTGAATATTAAGTTGTAACCTTTAACTTCATCTTGAGCAATTTTTGCAATGACACTGGGCAGGTTCAACTTATAGCTTCTGCAATAGTTATCGCCTAATATGAAAACACATTTGCCGCCTTTTTTTAAACAAGCTTTCCAAGTATTCAATGCTAACGAAATACTTTCCAAAAATTGATTCTCAGTTGGAGAAATCAAGTTATCCAATTCTTGCCAACTCTCCGATCCTAAAAACCAAAGACGCAAACGATTATCACGGGCATAATCAAGTTTCCTCATGTATGGCGGACTTGTAATAATTGCGTCAACTTTTTGGCGAGGTACAAACAACGTCGAATCGTGTGAATGGCTCTGACGAAAAACTGTACGATCAAGCTTAGGAATTCTCCGAAAGGCTCTGGTAACTTTCTTTACCAAACGATCTTCAACATTTCGGTATTGATACATATTAGGATATTCTTCCTTGGAGTATTTTTTTTGGCGCAAATATGGCACTGCATGGCTAGAAGGAAAAGACAAGAAACCAGGACGCTGATGATGAAGTATTCCGAGTAAACAAGTGAGAATAAACCACTCTTCATTTTCAAATAAGATCCTGACCCAGGTAATTGTGTCCCTTAAAGTCTCCTTGTGAAAAAATAACCGCACCCACTTGGGAACACTTCTAAGATCAATTTTCGATTTACGTTTCTGGACTAGCGCAGCATATCGGGACATTTTTTTCAATACCTCTTCAAGAGAATTCGGAGGAAACAATTTGGCGAGCGTCAAAACATTCGCGTAGGGGTTAAGATCATTGCCAATGCATCGTCGATTTAGTGCCCATGCTTCAAGTGGTATTGTTCCTGCTCCGCAATATGGATCGTAAATCAAGTCACCCTTTTTGGTAACATTTTGGATTATTTCCTTTGCCAGTGAAGATTTTAGTTTACCTATATATGGAGATAGCTGATGAAGCGTTGACTCAGTAGCAACAGTTTCAATCTTCCACGCATTGACTAAATCCTTTTTAATACTGGCAGCTAATAACATTGTCGAAAGCGTAGTTATTCAAAAGTAAACAATCAACTCAAACAGGGAATTGATATATGCAAAATACTGATATTAAATACATTACATGTATAAGGCGCACCCTTTCCCTGCCCATAATGATAGATTTCAATCCCAACTCTCCAAAAACAAGACGGCGCTACCAGATTGATAGCGCCGTCTTTTATAAATATTAGAGATTCTTACGCCTCCTCCTCCATGGTCTCCTTTTTCGCTGCCATCAATTTCTCGAACTCTTCTTTCGATCCAACTACCAATTTCTCGTAGTTGCGGAGTCCAGTACCAGCTGGGATGAGGTGACCAACAATTACGTTCTCTTTCAAGCCCAACAGGTGATCCTGTTTTCCGTTTACCGCTGCTTCGTTCAGGACTTTTGTAGTTTCCTGGAACGACGCTGCAGATACCCATGAATTGGTCTGGAGTGACGCACGTGTGATACCTTGGAGAATTTGTGATGATGTTGCAGGAACTGCATCGCGTGCATCAACCAATGCCTGGTCTTTGCGCTTCAGCATAGAATTCTCATCACGTAAACGACGTGCTGAAATAATCTGTCCTGCTTTCAAGCTCTGTGAATCGCCTGGCTCCAACACAACTTTCTTCGCGAAGAGACGATCGTTCTCTGCCATGAAGTCTGCTTTGTTGATGATCTGCGTTTCGAGGAACATCGTGTCGCCCGGATCAACAATGTCAACTTTGCGCATCATCTGGCGGACGATTACTTCAAAGTGCTTGTCGTTGATCTTCACACCCTGCAAACGATATACTTCCTGTACTTCGTTTACAAGATACTCCTGCACTGCAGTCGGTCCTTTGATCGCGAGGATATCACCAGGACTGATGCTTCCATCAGAAAGTGATTCGCCTGCGCGTACAAAGTCGTTCTCCTGTACAAGGATGTGTTTCGACAATGGAATTAGATATGTCTTCTTCTCACCGGTACGTGATTCTACCATCACCTCACGATTACCACGCTTGATCTTTCCGAAAGTAACTACACCGTCGATCTCAGAAACCACAGCAGGATTGCTTGGGTTACGTGCTTCGAACAATTCTGTTACGCGTGGAAGACCTCCCGTGATATCGCCTTGCTTACCAAGTGCGCGTGGGATCTTAACTAGAATCTGACCTGCGTCAATTTTCTGAGCGTCGTCAATTACAATGTGCGCAGCTACCGGGATGTTATATGTTTTCAATATCTCACCACCACCGATAATGCGCATCGACGGGTTCTTTGTTTTATCTTTTGTTTCGATGATCACTTTTTCACGGAAGCCGGTCTGCTCATCAGACTCTTCACGGAAAGTAATACCTTCTTCGATCTGATCGAATTCGATTTTACCTGCGAATTCAGAAACGATAACCGCGTTGTACGGATCCCAGTCGCAGATCACTGATCCTTTTTTCACAGTGTCACCATTCTTTACATACAGGACAGATCCGTAAGGAATGTTTCCTGTTGTAAGTGTGATACCCGTGTTGGAATCAGAGATGCGCATCTCAGCAGAACGTCCGATAACTACATCTTCTGTTCCACCTTCGATCTTACGTTTCACTGTACGCAGTTCATCCATTTCGATAACACCGTCGTACTTCGCTTCGAGTTTAGAAGCCGCTGCTGATCCACCCGCAACACCACCAACGTGGAATGTACGAAGTGTCAACTGCGTTCCCGGCTCACCGATAGACTGTGCTGCGATTACACCAACAGCTTCACCTTGCTGAACCATGCGGCCCGTTGCGAGGTTACGTCCGTAGCATTTTCCGCATACGCCTTGTTTCGATTCGCAAGTCAATACCGAACGAATTTCGATTGACTCAATCGCAGAATTCTCGATACGGTTTGCAAACTCTTCCGTTACCTGCATACCTGATTCGATAATCAAGTCGCCTGTTTGCGGATCGTATACATCATGTACCGTTGTGCGACCAAGAATACGATCGTACAATGATTCTACTACTTCGTCTGATTTCTTCAATGCTGATGCAACAAGACCGCGCAATGTTCCGCAATCCGGATCGCTGATTACAACATCCTGTGCAACGTCAACAAGACGACGTGTGAGGTAACCCGCATCCGCCGTTTTAAGTGCAGTATCGGCAAGACCTTTACGCGCACCGTGAGTTGAAATGAAGTACTCCAAAATCGAAAGACCTTCTTTGAAGTTAGAGATAACCGGGTTCTCGATAATTTCTCCACCCGAAGATCCTGCTTTAGAAGGTTTCGCCATCAGACCACGCATACCACCGAGCTGTTTGATCTGCTCTTTCGATCCACGTGCACCTGAGTCAAGCATCATGTAAACCGGATTGAATCCTTGACGGTCATTTGTCAATTGATCCAATACACGCTTCGTGATACGGTTGTTAGTGTGTGTCCAGATATCAATGATCTGGTTGTAACGTTCGTTGTTCGTAATGAAGCCCATGTTATAGTTCGACTTCACTTCGTCAACCAATCCGTTTGCCTCGAGAATCATCGCTTCTTTTTCTGCAGGAACGATAATGTCGCCGAGGTTAAACGAAAGTCCACCTCTGAATGCCATACGGAATCCAAGTTCTTTGATATCATCAAGGAACTTAGCCGTTGCAGCCATTCCGGTTTCTTTCAGTACGTGTCCGATAATGTCACGCAACGATTTCTTCGTAAGAAGTTCGTTGATGTAACCTGCATCGTTTGGTACAACCTGGTTGAATATGATACGACCCAAAGTAGTTTCGATCACTTTCGAAACCAGTTTGTTGTCTTCTTGTTTGTGATTCGGAACTTTCACTTTCACGTGTGCGTGAAGATCAACACGTCCTTCGTTGTACGCGATGATTGCTTCTTCTGCACTGTAGAAAGAAAGTCCTTCTCCTTTGATCACCAATGTCTCATCCGTCTTACGGCCTTTGGTCATGTAGTACAGACCAAGCACCATGTCTTGCGATGGAACCGTGATAGGCGCACCGTTCGCAGGGTTCAGGATATTGTGTGATGCAAGCATCAACAGTTGTGCTTCAAGAATTGCAGCGTTACCGAGTGGAACGTGCACTGCCATCTGGTCACCGTCAAAGTCAGCGTTGAATGCTGTACATACGAGTGGGTGAAGTTGGATTGCTTTTCCTTCGATCAGTTTCGGCTGGAATGCCTGGATTCCCAAACGGTGAAGCGTTGGTGCACGGTTCAGAAGAACCGGGTGACCACGTAACACGTTTTCAAGAATATCCCACACTACTGCATCTTTGCGATCAACGATTTTCTTCGCTGATTTCACCGTCTTCACAATTCCGCGCTCAATAAGTTTGCGGATGATAAACGGCTTGAAGAGCTCAGCTGCCATGTCTTTCGGCAGACCGCACTCGTGCAATTTCAATTCAGGTCCAACAACGATTACCGAACGTGCAGAATAATCGACACGCTTTCCAAGAAGGTTCTGACGGAAGCGGCCTTGTTTCCCTTTCAATGAATCAGAAAGTGATTTCAGTGCACGGTTTGATTCTGTCTTCACCGCGTTTGACTTACGCGAGTTGTCGAACAATGAATCAACTGCTTCCTGCAACATACGCTTCTCGTTACGGAGAATTACGTCAGGAGCTTTGATCTCGATCAAACGCTTCAGACGGTTGTTACGGATAATTACGCGACGATATAAATCGTTCAGATCGGATGTTGCGAAACGTCCGCCGTCCAGTGGAACGAGTGGACGAAGTTCCGGTGGAATAACGGGAACAACTTTGATGATCATCCACTCCGGACGATTCTCAACGTTCTTGTTTGCCTGGCGGAATGCCTCAACAACCTGCAGACGCTTCAATGCTTCGTTCTTACGCTGCTGTGAAGTTTCGTTGCCGGCTTTGTGACGGAGTTCGAAAGAAAGTTCGTCGAGTTTAGAGCGCTGAAGCAAATCGTAAAGTGCTTCTGCTCCCATTTTCGCGATGAACTTGTTCGGATCATGATCATCAAGATATTGGTTCTCTTTCGGCAGTGTCTCGAGAATTTCGAGGTACTGATCTTCCGTAAGGAAATCCATGTGGTTGATTCCATCAGGTCCTTTAATACCAGCGTTGATTACAACGTAACGCTCGTAGTAAATGATCATGTCCATCTTCTTAGTCGGAAGACCAAGCAGATAACCGATTTTATTCGGCAGTGAACGGAAATACCAGATGTGCGCAACAGGTACAGTAAGGCTGATATGCCCCATGCGCTCGCGACGAACTTTTTTCTCTGTTACTTCTACTCCGCAACGGTCGCACACGATACCCTTGTAACGGATACGCTTGTACTTACCGCAGTGACATTCCCAATCCTTCACCGGTCCGAAAATTCTTTCGCAGAACAGGCCATCACGTTCAGGCTTGTACGTACGATAGTTGATCGTCTCCGGCTTCAGCACTTCGCCGCTCGAACGCTCAAGAATCGATTCCGGAGAAGCGAGACTGATCGTGATCGTGCTGAAGTTGCTTTTTATTTTGATATCTTTTCTGAAAGACATGCTTCTTGTATTTTTTGGTTCATGTCCGGCTCTCACCGGTGATTTTATTGCCCCCGACTTCAGTCGGGGGATAATAAATTCTATTAATCAAGACTAACATTCAGTGCAAGACCGCGCAACTCATGCAGCAATACATTGAACGACTCCGGAATTCCCGGTGTCGGCATGTTATCGCCTTTCACAATTGCTTCGTACGCTTTCGCGCGGCCAACCACGTCATCCGACTTGATCGTGAGAATTTCCTGCAGGATGTTTGAAGCACCGAATGCTTCCAACGCCCACACTTCCATCTCACCGAAACGCTGACCACCGAACTGTGCTTTACCAC
>CAYUTR010000139.1:0-12062 GCA_964447465.1 uncultured Chryseobacterium sp. | reverse complement strand
GGAACTGAAGCCTGGACAAGAATCGCAGTAACACACCAGTAACAGTAGCTTCTATGCGCTCCGGCAGGCCGGCGTATAGTTGCAATGCAGGATGAAGCTTTAGTCATAACCCCGTAGCTGTTGTTTACGGCTAAAGTTCATCCGGTGATTTGCCTCCTCTCCGAGTTCGTGTGTTTTATTCGGAGAATATTATGAAGGATACCGACGGGAGACGGTATCCTTCTTTTTTTATACCACGGCGGTGCGGCGAAAAAGGCGAGACACCGCGCAAATCGAGGTGTATATTTGCGGTGTGAATCCTTTCATCTACTTCGATCACAACGCCACCACTCCCGTCGATCCACGAGTGTTGGAAGCAATGCTGCCATTTTTTTCCAACGAATTCGGAAACGCATCGAGCAAAACACATCGCTTCGGTTGGTATGCATCAGAGGCAGTAGAACTTGCGCGCGGAAAAGTTGCAGAACTGATTGGTTGCGAAACACAGGAAATAGTTTTCACATCGGGCGCAACGGAATCAATCAACCTTGCGATCAAAGGAATTGCCAAAACGTATTCTTCGAAAGGCAAACATATCATCACCGTTTCAACGGAACATAAAGCGGTGCTGGACACGTGTGCAGATCTTGCAGCAGAAGGTTTTGAAATTTCTTATCTCCATGTCGATCGTGAAGGGAGAATTGATCTCACTGAACTGAAATTTCTGTTACGTCCGGAAACAATTCTTGTTGCGGTGATGCTTGCGAATAATGAAACCGGAACTGTGCAGGACATAGCAGCGATAGCAGAAATAGTTCATCTGCATAATTCCATTCTCTTTTGCGATACTACACAAGCGATCGGAAAAATGCGCGTGGATGTGAACGAACTCGGAATTGATTGCTGCACAATCTCTGCACACAAGTTCGGTGGACCGAAGGGTGTTGGTGCATTGTTTGTGCGGAGAAAAAATCCGCGTGTGACTTTACATCCGTTGCTTCAAGGTGGTGGACATGAACGCGGAATACGTTCGGGCACGCTGAACGTTCCGGGAGTAGTTGGTCTTGGCAAAGCAGTGGAAATCGCGATGAATGAAACGTGGGATGTAGCTGGAAGATTATCTTCCTGGAGAACCAAGCTCGAGCAATACATCACCGAAGATGATCGCGGATTTGTAAACGGGTGCGTAAAAAATCGTTTACCGAATACCTCCAACATTCTCATTCGCGGCGTAAAAGCCGACAAGCTTATTGTTCAGTTGCCCAACATTGCAATGGCAACCGGCTCAGCGTGTACATCTGCAGAAGCAAAACCTTCTCATGTTCTGATTGCAATGGGACTTACGGAAAATGAAGCGTTGTCGTGCATCCGGATTTCGTTGGGTGCCGTAACTACGGAGGAAGAAACATTCAGAGCGAGAGAAGAGATTCGGAATGCCGTTGATAAGCTGTCAGTTCGAGCGTAGTCCTGTCAGTTCGAGCGCAGTCGAGAACTAGCAGCAGCTCGGGAGTTTGTCGACTTCTCGACTGCGCTCGAAGTGACAAACCACAGCCGAATGTTGATTAAAAATGCCTCCATATTCGCCCATTCGCAGCGTTTTCACATAGTTTTGTCCACGAGACCTCTTCAGAGGACGCAACTTTTACCGAATTCAGCGTTATAGTCACATGAGAAATTGGATTTTGATATTGCTTTTTATTTTCGCCCAATCTGTCAAAGCACAGGTTCCGGTTTATCAGGAGCCAAAGGGGAAAAAAGAAAAAAAGCAGACGCCAACGAAGAAGCCGGAGAAGAAGTCGGAATTCTACGACGAAGCGAAGAAGCTGAAGATGAGTGATGAATTTTGGCTCGACGGGAAACGGCATGGCAAATGCATTTATTATTACCAGAGCGGACGTCTTCAGCGCACCGGATATTATAAAGAAGGAAAAGAAGATTCGATCTGGTTCTTTTATTACGATACCGGCAAAATGAAAGCCCAGGAATATTATTATCTCGGAAAGAAAAACGGTCACGCGAAGTATTGGTATCCATCAGGACAGGAATTTCTGGACTGCCGATATGTTGACGGATTGCAGGATAGCACCTGGACTTCGTATTACGAGAGCGGCGTACTGAAAAGCAAGGAGCAATACAAAATCTCTTTCGTGAATTACAACTGGCTATCACAGAAGGATGGACATTTCCAATATTACGATGAGGCTGGAAAACCGCAGAGCGACGGATATTTTGTGAATGATACACTGCACGGAAAATATACCGGCTGGTATGAAAACGGAAAGCTGAAAGAAGAAGGAGATTATGTAAAAGGCAAGAAGAGCGGGGTGTGGAAAGAATGGTATTACACAGGAAAACCATCCCAGGAATACGAATACAGAAACGGTCGTCAGTACTACATCAGTTTGTGGAGTGAAGATGGAAAACAAATTGTGAAGAATGGATACGGCAAAGTGATTCTCACGTTTGATGATGGAAGCAAGTGGTGTGAAGGAATTTATCGTAACGGCGCGAAAGATTCTGTGTGGACATTCTGGACTCCGGAAGGCCAGCTCGATGCGAAGGAGCAATTCGTTGATGGAATGAAGAACGGTAAAGCCACACATTGGTATCCCGATGGCAAAACTTCGTTCGAAGGAAATTACACTAACGACAAGAAAGAAGGCGAATGGATCTGGTACCAGGAAAATGGTTCACAAGACATGCGTGGGGTTTTCAAAAATGATGTTCGTAACGGTCACTGGCAATATTGGTACGAAGGTTCCACGCAAATGGAAATGGATGCGTGGTACAAAGACGACAAAGAAGATAGCCTGTGGACATTCTGGTATCCGAACGGACAGAAGTACAAAGAAGGCTGGTTCAAAGGAGGAATCCGTGATAGTCTGTGGACGTTCTGGTTTGAGAACGGGAAGAAACTGCAGGAAGGAAAACTCCGCATGGGTCTTGAAGAAGGAGAGTGGACTGCGTGGTGGGATAATGGAAATGTAAAAGATCACGGTACGTTTGATCGTGGCGTGATGATCGGAAAATGGGAAGGTTGGTATTACAACGGACAGCTGAACTACTCAGGTCAGTATGGATTCAAGTCGGGATTCAAAGAAGGTAGTTGGAAGTATTATTGGGACAACGGTAAGGTTCATCAGACCGGAAAATATTCCGGTGGACTGAAAACCGGAAAGTGGACCACTTGGAGCGAGCACGGAATTATTGAAGAAACAGGAAATTATCGTCTCGACAAACTCGATGGAGAGTGGAAGTTTTATTATCCCACTGGCGGATTGAAAAGCACTACTCATTACAAGGACGGAAAGCTCTCGGGCAAAACCACGAATCTTTACATCACCGGCCAAAAGCAAAGTGTGACGAACCACAAGATTATAAAAGTGAAGGAATTCCAGTTTACGACTGACAAAGGGAAGAAAGTTTACAAGACGCGCTACGTGAGTAAACCACATGGAAAGTGGTTTTACTATGATGAGCAAGGAAAAATTATGTTCGAGCAGAAGTATAAGAATGGGGAGAAGGTGAATTAGTTCACGGTTCTTAGTTCTATGTTCATATTTTGTATCGCATGAGAATATTGTTTCTGCTTATCGGTATTCTCTTTTTGACGGCGTGCAAATTGGCCCATCCAGAGGAATATCATTTGCAACCTGGTTTTGAAGGAAAGGTGATCGTTATTTACGATGTGCCTAGTGGACAGCAGGCACTAAATGCCGATGGAAAACTTGTGATTGTATGCGACAGTTCGGGCGTCGCAAAAATTCAGGAGAAACCAAATGAGGGTAGTATGAGCATGAACGATCTGGTGATTGTGGTCTCCAATCATGGTCGTTCTGATACGGTCAAATATTTTTATGATCAAGGCTTTCTGACCGATCCTAAGATTTCGATGTATCAGTATTGTGCGAATGGTTTAGTCTCCGGCAACGGGATAATCAACGGTACAAATACACAAGTATCTTACGTGAGTTTCCTGGTGTTCCGGAAGAAAAATTATGATTCTGTTTCGCAAGCTTGTGAACGAATTTTTGCACCGGACGCTGCAAAGTAATTCCGAAATGCGAAATTCAGACAATTGGGAATTTGATGCACCGCCGAATGGACTTGCCGAATTAACTGTGAATGAAATCACCTTGTTTCCGAATCCATCTTCGAATGGAGTTTTTACAATTCAGCTTGCAGGATCAACCATAGAGAACATAACGATAACCGATGCGCAAGGCAAGTTGGTAGCACCGATTATTATCCGTCGCGAAACGGAAACCATAATTGATATGCGCGGTTATGAAAATGGAATTTATGTTGTGCAGGTGAATCGTGGCAGAGGACCGTATGCGATTAAGCTTGTGAATCTCCAATAGAACTTCTTTGCCTTGTTACTTGAACATTGACCATTGATCCTTTATGCCGCGATCTTGTGCAAGACGTAAAGTATCAATGGTCAATGTTCAACGCACAAGTATCAAGGGAAATAAATAGGAAAACCCCGCAGTTAGCGAGGTATTCCCTGGTTTGTTCTCCTAGTTGGAAACGGGTGCTCTAAGATGTTTTCTTCCTCAACTTCCGGAAGTGCGGATCGTTAGGATGATCATAGTGTTTCTTTGGAGGGTGATGGGACATCTCTTCTCGATGTTCCTTGTCGATCTTGTCCGTTTGCCTGGACGCGAAGAACCACGCTACTCCAATTACTACGACGATGATTGCAACATACATTGCAATTTCACCAGCCGAAATGTTTGTCGAGCGTGTTGCCGTGGTTTGCGCCAACAGCTGCGTGCCCGAAATAATAATTAATGCGCTGAGAGTTAATCCCTTATGTGAAAGGGAGGCTCTCGTGATGGGTTTTTTTGGCTCCATGTTGTCATGGGTTTAATGGTGGATAATGGTGCCATACGGGGTTGTAAGACAATAATGAAAGAACTATTCTATCGGCAATAAAGTCAAATTTATCTCATTATTGTACGCATTCATCGTGTAAAGGTTACAGGTTATGAACACTTGTTGGAAAGTCTTTTTTATTGTATATTTGCACCCTGTTTAAGAGAAAATGAGATCAGGGGACGTTAGTCCCCTGTTTTTTTGCAATGATCAGCGATTTACACATAAGGGAACTGGCAGAAAAGGCACTTGAGGGCACGGAAAATTTCCTTGTGGACGTTCACGTAACACCAATGAATAAAATCATTGTGTTAATTGATAGTAACGGTGGAGTAAACATCCGCCAATGTGTAGAAGTGAGCCGTTTCATTGAAAAAAGCCTGGATCGCGAGGCAGAGGACTTCGAACTCGAGGTTTCGTCTTCAGGACTTGATCAGCCGTTTAAGGTTCTTCGCCAGTATCAGAAGAATCTTGGAAAAGAAGTAGATGTGAAGCTTGCTGATGGAAAGAAAATAAAAGGCAATCTCATCAGTGCGACAGAAGAAGGAATTACCATACAACAAATAACAAAAGAGCGGATTGAAGGACGAAAAGCAAAGCAGGAAGTAACTAAGAATTTCGAACTGAAGTATCCCGAGATAAAAGAAACAAGAGTAGTAATCAAATTCTGAACATAGAAGAAAGCCCCCAAGGCAAATACCAGCAAAATGGAAAACATCAACCTGATTGAATCCTTTTCGGAATTCAAAGACATCAAGAACATCGACCGTGCTACATTAATGAGCATTCTCGAGGACGTATTTCGCAGCATGATCCGCAAACGTTGGGGAAGCGACGAAAATTTTGACGTAATCGTTAACCCGGAACGAGGTGACCTCGAGATCTGGCGCAACCGCGAGATCGTTGACGATGAATTTGCCGAAGACAGTTTCGATTACAACGAGAGCATGCACATCGGATTGAAAGAGGCGCAGAAGATCGAACCTGATTTCGAAATCGGTGAACAGGTTACGGATCGTATCAAGCTCGACGATTTCGGTCGCCGTGCAGTTCTTGCAATCCGTCAGAACCTTGTATCGCGCGTATTGGATCTTGAAAAAGATGCATTATACCGCAAGTACAAAGAGCGTGTTGGTGATGTAATCACAGGTGAAGTTTACCAGGTGTGGAAGAAAGAAACGATGATCCTCGACGACGAGGGCAACGAGCTTATCCTGCCGAAGACAGAACAGATCCCGGGCGACTTCTTCAAGAAAGGTGATTCAGTTCGCGCAGTAGTTTTCAAAGTTGACATGCGCAACAATTCACCGGTGATTATTCTTTCGCGTACCGCACCTTCATTCCTCGAAAAATTATTCGAGATGGAAGTGCCGGAAATTTACGACGGACTTATCACCATCAAGAAAATTGTTCGTGAGCCAGGTGAGCGTGCGAAGGTTGCAGTTGAATCTTATGACGATCGCATCGATCCGGTTGGAGCATGTGTTGGTATGAAAGGTTCACGTATCCACGGAATTGTGCGCGAGTTGCGCAATGAAAATATTGATGTGATCAACTTCACAGCGAATGCACAACTGCTTATTCAGCGTGCATTGAGTCCGGCGAAAATCACTTCTATCAAATTAGATGAAGAGAACAAACGTGCTGAAGTGTTCCTTAAGCCTGACCAGGTTTCTCTGGCAATCGGTAAGGGTGGACACAACATCCGTTTGGCTGGTCGTTTGACCGGATACGAAATTGACGTTTACCGCGATTCGGAAGAAGATGTGGAAGACGTTAGCATCGACGATTTCTCGGATGAAATTGAAGCATGGATTATCGATCAGTTCAAGTCTATCGGTTGCGATACAGCAAAATCGGTACTTGAGCTCAGCGATGAAGAACTGGTGAAGCGTACCGACCTTGAGGAGGAAACTGTCAAGGAAGTTAAGCGCATTCTCCGGTCAGAATTTGAATAAACCATTCGGAAAGCCAATTGGCCGTGGGATGTGTCAGATCGGAGATCTGACACCACGTCCAATAGTTTTTCCGATCTTTGTACCCCGCCGCCGGGAAGGTTGGCAAGTATATGACAGAAGGAACAATACGTCTTAGCAAAGTAATCCGCGAACTCAACGTTTCGATGGATCACATCATTGACTTCCTAAAAGGGCAAGGCATTGCTGTGGAGCGCAACCCGAACGCGAAGATTACGGAAGCAGCTTACCGCGAACTGCACAATGAGTTCGCGCAGGATCGTTTGGAGAAAGAGGAAGCAATTAAAGTGACTTCGAGCACCCGTGTGCGCAAGGAATCAATTGTTCTTGATGAAGAAGCTCCGAAAGCAGATCGTCGTGATCGTGACGGTTATAGCGATGAAGTCCTGATCAAGGATCTCAACCAAACCAAAGTTGCAACAGAACCGAAAGCGAAAGCAAAGAAGGTTGTTGAAGAGAAAAAAGAAGAACCAAAGAAGGAAGAAGAAGTTGTTCGTGCGAAAGCCGACAAAGCAGTTGGTGTAAAAATTATAGACAAGATCGATCTCGGCGAAGAAAAACCGAAAGCGAAAAAGAAAAAAGCGGCCGAGCCTGCTCCTGAAGAAGCACCGAAGAAAAAATCAACAAAGAAGAAAACAGAAGAAGTTGTTGAAGTTGTAGCCCCAGTTGAAGAAACTCCGGTTGCAGTTGTTGAAGAACCTGTTGTTGTTCCTCCGGTTGAAGAGGTTGTAGTACCTAAGCCGGAAGAAGAACTTTACCGTCGTTCAGTTGACAAACTGGAAGGCCCGAAAATCATGGGCCGCATTGAGCTGCCGGTGAAAGAAGAAAAGAAAAAACCGGTTGCTTCATCGAACGCTCAGTTTGAAACTGATAAAAAGAAAAAACGTAAGCGCATCCGCAAGGATGGAACTCCGGTTCCGGATAATAATCCAAACAACCCAAACAGGTTTATACCAGGACAAAGTGGTAGCGGTCAACGTCGTGGACCGGGCGGAGGACCTGGACAACGTAGCGCACCAACTCCGAAAGTTGAACTTACAGAAGAAGAAATTCAGAAGCAGATCAAGGAAACACTTGCACGCCTTAGCGGACAAGGAAAATCCAAAGCTTCAAAATACCGTCGTGAGAAACGTGATGAAATCCGCGACCGCTTAGTTGAAAAACAAGAGCAGGCCGAAGTTGACAAGAGTACGCTGAAGGTTACGGAGTTCGTAACTGCTCACCAGCTCGCGTCGATGATGAGTGTTCCGGTAACGAAAATTATCGCGACGTGTATGACGCTTGGTTTGTTCGTTTCGATCAATCAGCGTCTTGATGCAGAAACTATTTCATTGCTCGCAGAAGAGTTCGGCTATCAGGTTGAATTCGTAAGCGTAGAAGTGCAGGAAGCAATTCGCGAAGAAGAAGATACTCCTGAGCAGTTGATGGATCGTCCTCCGATCGTAACCGTAATGGGTCACGTCGATCACGGTAAAACATCATTGCTGGATTACATCCGTAAAGCAAACGTAATTGCAGGTGAGGCCGGTGGCATCACACAGCACATCGGGGCATACGGCGTAACGATGGAGAACGGAAAACACATTACGTTCCTCGATACACCGGGTCACGAAGCGTTTACCGCGATGCGTGCACGTGGTGCTCAGGTTACAGACGTTGCGATCATTGTGGTTGCAGCAGACGATAGCATCATGCCGCAGACGACTGAAGCGATCAACCACGCACAAGCTGCCGGTGTTCCGATTGTATTTGCGATCAACAAGATTGATAAGCCGGGAGCAAATCCGGATAAGATACGTGAAGGACTTTCTGCGATGAACATTCTCGTAGAAGAGTGGGGCGGTAAATTCCAGTGTCAGGAAATTTCTGCGAAGAAAGGTCTGAACATTGATAGCCTCCTCGAGAAAGTATTGCTCGAAGCAGAAATGCTTCAGCTGAAAGCAAATCCTGATAAGCGTGCAAGCGGAACAATTATCGAATCAACACTCGATAAAGGTCGCGGCTACACGGCAACAATTCTTGTCGAGAACGGCACACTCAAAGTTGGAGATGTTGTTCTTGCAGGATGTTATTCCGGTCGCGTAAAAGCAATGCAGAACGAACGTGGCGGACATGTTGAAGAAGCAGGTCCATCAACACCGGTTCAGATTCTTGGTCTGAGCGGTGCACCACAAGCAGGCGACAAGTTCCACGTAATGGAAGACGAACGCGAAGCACGTGATATTGCTACACGTCGTTTACAATTACAGCGTGAGCAGCAGATCCGTACAACGAAACATATTACACTCGATGAAATCGGCCGTCGTCTTGCGATCGGTGATTTCAAAGAGCTCAACATCATTGTTAAAGGTGACGTGGACGGATCAATCGAAGCACTTTCAGATTCGTTGCTGAAACTTTCTACAGAGAAAATTGCAATACGTATTCTTCTCAAGGGTGTCGGAGCAATTTCCGAATCCGATGTACTCCTCGCATCAGCGTCGAACGCAATCATCATCGGCTTCCAGGTTCGTCCTTCAGTGAGCGCGAAGAAACTTGCAGAAACAGAGCAGATCGACATCCGTCTCTACTCGGTTATCTACAAGGCAATCGAAGAACTCAAGGCAGCGATGGAAGGAATGTTGGCGCCGGAATTCGAAGAGAAAGTGGTGTGCAATATCGAAGTGCGCGACGTGTTCAAGATTTCGAAAGTCGGAACGATTGCAGGATGTTATGTGCTTGACGGAAAAGTTAACCGTCACACGAAAATCCGCCTGATCCGCAACGGAATTGTATTGCACGACGGAACACTTGGTTCACTCAAACGTTTCAAAGACGATGTGAAAGAAGTTACTGCAGGATACGAGTGCGGACTGAACCTCGACAAGTTTGAAGATATCCAGACGGGTGACCTAATTGAAGGTTACGACATGGTGGAGATCAAGCGGAAATTATAAGAATCACAAAGAGCCTCAGCTAAACACTGAGGCTTTTTTCTGATGGCATATTCGTTGGGCTCTTCGTGCAACTTTATGACTTCGGGTCTTAGTGGCAGAAAAGGTTGCCACAAAGGCAGGAAGAAGCGAAGTCTCACAAAGTATAAAGCCGTATTCCCTGGGTCAAACTGAGACACTATCAGTCTCGTAGATCATTTTTGCGATGAACAAGTATTACGCTGTGCTTGGATTACCAACCACTGCATCGAAAGATGAAGTTCGGAAGAAGTACCGCAAGCTAGTGCTCATCTGGCATCCGGATAAAAATTCTTCTCCCGGAGCTTCGGCAAAGTTCATGCAGATTACTGAGGCGTATGATATTCTCATGGGAGAACGTCCGGCTCCACGATCGCAAACATATACCCGTACTTACGCGGCAGCAGCAGCCCGACCGAAATCGCGTGAAGAGAAGCAGAGAGAAAAGCGCAGTCAGCTGGACGAAAACCTGAGATTGAAGTTTGAAAGTATCCGTTCGCAACATTTACGCGCACCCGATTTTCAAAAAAGAAAGGACGCAATGTATTACAAGTCCACACTCTATTTCATTGGGGCTGGAATCACAGTATTTCTCGCAATTGCTCTGCCGCTAACCATAATACCATTGGGTAATCTTGCATGGACGATTGCCGTTTCAGTTGCAATAGGATTACGATTATTATGGAGAGGCGGCAGAATAAAATTGCGCGCTGATATGATTTACAGCGGTAAAACGAACTATACGACCGTTGACATCCGTGAATTTTTTATGGACAGTGTCGGATACAAATTTGAGCCTCCTTCTGGTGGTGGTCGCTGGCGTTAATCGGAAGTAATTTCTTTCTTTCCGGTGAGCGCCATTCTCAACTCATCAAACGAATAACTTTCTCCGAGATGTTATTTATGCGAGCTGTTCTAGGCGGCGAGAACACTTTCAAGGGCCTGAAGTTCTTTGTCCCTCTTATTTAATTTTGTCTTTGCCGGTTTTTTTTTGCCGGCCTTGGATTGAATGGGATAATACTTTTTTAATGCCAACCCAATCAATCGAAAACTATAGGGCGATCTGAGTTTTGCGTCAGCCAATTCATCTATAAGATAGCCCAATAACTTTAACTTCTTTGCCTCATACTGTTTGGTCATGAAAGTAGAAGGATTGGCAGAGTGCAGTTTTAGCATCTTATCAACCTTTTCAATACGCTCGATTAAATCCTGCAATTGATATTTCTTCGACTCGCTCATGGTATTCAAATTTAATAAATTATCTCTAAAAAACCTTTGGTAAACTTCTCACCTTTTCGATTCCGACGAGTCACGGTAAATTGCTCTCTCCACTCAATTAAATCGTATTCAGTGAATTTAAAGTGTTTACTGTTGATTGGATAAACCTCAATGATGTACGCATCCACCCCGTAATTTTCCCAACTTCCGCCAGCTCTGAATGAGTCTAATTTATGACCCAACTTTTTAATCTGAGCGTGATCAATAAATGTAACAAAGTCAATATCCTTTGGATTAAGTTTCCTGGTTACAAATGATCCGTTAATCCATTGAGTCAATGGCTTTCCTCCTAGTAGTTTCTTCAGATCAGCGGAATACTTCAAATACTTTTGAAAATGCTCACGCCTCACCTCTGAATCAATAGAATCCACCAGAGCTTCTCTCATTTCTTTCACAGTTGATGGAACGAGTCCAATAGGTTTTAAATAGCCTTTCGAATCAAAACTTAACATGGAGTCTGGGTTATTGCTTTTTCATTGTTAATATTCTGCGCGCTACTGATGAACGCAACTGAAAAAACATGGAAAGTGAAGTGTAATCACGATCCACTTTTCTTAGTGCGTTCAAAAAGAGCAATGAAGTAATTAAGCGCGTGCCTTAATCGGAAGTAATTTCTTTCTTCCCTGTGAGCGCCATTCTCAACTCATCAAAAGAATAACTTTCTCCGAGATGTTCTTTCAGCGGGATGAGTTGTTTTGTGCCGAGCTCTTTCGCCGCAGTGCGGATATTTTCCAAGCGTTCGTACTGAATAAAATCTTCTGCGCGTGCAAGACCAGCACCGATTGCTTCCACAAAATGGCCCATGATGGTTCCTTTGGACAAGCCACGATCTGTGGCGATTTCGTCCACGCTCATTCCGCGCTGGTGCATGGCGAGTGTGAGTTTTGCTGAATCTCCTTTCGTAATTCTAGACTTTGCTAAGCCGCGATGAGTTCCAGTTCGGGAGCGTGTGCGTAACGTTTTTGTTTCGTCCTCTTCTTCTTCCTTAATGAGCCTG
>CAYUTR010000138.1:0-12075 GCA_964447465.1 uncultured Chryseobacterium sp. | reverse complement strand
GTGGAGCCATATGTGGCCACTGCATCAGATACATCGGTTGTGTCAGGAGCAAACAAGCGTATCTCCGGAAATCTCACACTGAGGGGAATTACGAAGAACGTCTCCTTTCCAGCCAAAGTGGACATAAGCGAAGATAAAATCACTGCGAAAGCAGATTTCGATATCGATCGCACACAGTGGAATATGAATTACAATGCGGACAAAGAATCAATGCAGGATAAATTCATTTCTCACGAAGTGAATATCAAACTAGATATAACCGGCCGAAGGTGATTTGAGAAGTTGGGTTGAGTGCTGGTGTCCCGGGAGGAGATGATGAATCTTCTCCCGGTTTTTTATACACGGCGGCGCGGCGTTTACGTTATCTGATAACTATCGGTTGTGTCAAGATTGTACTCTCAGTCGCAATTGTTACGAAATACGTTCCTGCTCCGAATAAAGACAAGTCAACGGTAGCTTCACAAGATTGTAAAACAATTCTACCGGAAATATCAGTGACAACAATCTGATTGACTAGCTCACTTTCCTTCAGTTGAATTGTAAATATTCCGTCAGAAGGATTCGGGACAATTTTGAATTCATCGCTCTGCACTTCTGAAATTGAATTCGGATTCGGCAGCACCACAACTTTCACAAACCAATGCGATGGTCCTTGCGGATAACAGTCGCTGTACGAATAGGCAGAGAGTATTCCGTTGTAAAATACTTCTACGATAAATGTTCCTGCAGAATCCCAGCGCGGAAAATAGCATTGCGGTGTTTGCGAAGGATAATCGTTGAGAATTGTGTCGGGAAGATTTGTTGCACCATAAAAATGCCAACGCAACCAGAATGCAGTATCTGTGTTCAGATAAATTTCCTGGTAGCTACAGAATTCGATTGAGTCGCCTGCCATGATCACGATACTATCACAAGTGCGTGGTGTGCAGCTGTAAATGAGATTCTGAATCATGCACGGCATTCCGTTGATGCTGATGCCGGGTTTGACGCCTTCAGGTTCCTGCGCGTCACAGAATTGTGAAAAATATATTGTGACTAAGAAGACAAATTGCTTCATAATTTTAAAAAGATCGTGATTCGGCGGTTAACCTGAAATTGAAATTTACAAGTGGTTCCGTTCACCCGGTAACAGGTACATTATCGCTTCAGCACCAAGTATCGAAATCGGACACCGGACAAAATACGGACATCGAAGGTTCCTCAAAAAAATTCATCAGGGTAAAAGGGGCATTAATCTAAGAATGTCTTAACCGTTATGAATAGTTCTATATTCGTCGCGCTGAAAAAATAACCCTTAACACAAATTCAATTTTGGCAGAAATGTCATTTCACAGCTATTTGTCCAAATGAACCCATCCATCATATCCATGAGAAGCAAATCCAATTTTATCAATCGACTTTCAATTGCCTTGGGCATCTTAATCTGCGTTTCGGTTAATGCACAAACGGTACCTGCCGGACATATTGTAACCACTTTGTCGAATGTGAACACTGACGTCTGGGCAATAACAATTGATGATGCAACCCGCGATGTGTATTATGGTGGCTCTGATCAAGCCTTAAGAAAACGGACTTCCGCTGGTGTAGTTTCAAATCTGGGATCGTTGAATGCCATTTGTGCTTCAGGATTCTATCCTTTCGGATCAACCGATATTGCTTTCGACAATGGTTTCGTTTACGTTACCAATGATAATACGATAGGTCGGTTAAATACTACAACGCTTGCCGCGAGTAATAATGTTTACACTGGAACAGCTACCAGTTGGGAAGCTGGTTGCGAAAAAGCTGGCTCGCTTATTTATACTACCAGAGGTACCGCAGGCAGCAACGAATTAGGCGTCTATAACCCAGCAACAGGTATTTTTAATTCGGTGTTAGCGGGCCTACCAGTAGCAAATATGGACGGACTTCGTTACTGTGCTGCAACGAATAAAATGTATGTGGGTTTGGCTAACGCATTATACAGTGTAGATCTTGCAAGCCCTAGCCTTGTCCTCATTTCTCCGACAGCATTGGGACCTTATGCCCATTTCAGCATTGATCCAACAGGAACTTATGCATACGCAACTAGCCCGACGAATGGAGAAATTAACCGTATTGATCTGGCAACAGGTGTTTCAACTGTTTGGGGTACAGGATTTACCAATGTGACCTTTCAATACGACATTGATTGCGGACCTTCCACCAGCGGATCGGGATTTAGTCTTTACGTTGGTGCGTCTGACAGGATGTATGAAATCACTATTAGTCTTGGATCAGCGCTGAACCTCGATGGAGTGAATGATCATGTAACCTTCCCTTATTTCGCACCAACCGGTGATATGACCATTGAGTTTAATTACAAATCATCATCAGCGCAGTATGGCGACATTATGGCGTGGGCAGGAAATACAAATATGTCAATCGAAGTAATGAGTGACGTCAGTGGTGGAATATCCTACGGTGAATGGAATGGCAGTGCATGGAATGTTTATGCAGTTTCAGCCGCTGTAAACAATAACGCGTGGCATAAAATTTCAATTGTCAGGACAAGTAGTCCGAATCAGGTTCAAATTTATGTAGATGGTGTATTGAGCGTAACCGCGGGAACCGTTGCATTACCGGCCACGAATCAATTCTCAATCGGAATGGAAAACTGGTTCGGTTCTATGATACGACCAATGGCTCCAGGTAGTCTCGATGAGGTAAGGATTTGGAGACGCGCATTGTGCCTAAGCGAAATTACCAACAACCTAAATTGCGAAATTCCAACTACAGGAACGAACCTTGAAGCAAATTTTCACTTCAATCAAGGTGTCGCTGGAGGAAACAACCCAACAGTTACAACCCTAACTGATGCAAGCGGGAACGTACACAACGGAACGCTGATTGGCTTTGCGCTTAATGGAACAACATCCAATTGGATTGCTCCTGGTGGAGTTGCAAATGGTGTGAGCTGCGGGACTTTCTTCTCAGCAACTGCGTCATCTCAAACTAACGTTACTTGCTTCGGTGGAAATAATGGCGCTGCTTCTGTAACTGCAGTCGGCACAGGACTGACTTATGATTGGACACCAGGAAATCCAACCGGAGACGGTACAGCTTCGGTGACCGGACTAACTGCTGGTACATATACCTGCACAGTAACCAATGGTTGCAGTCAGGTACTCACTGTTACATTTAATATCACTTCACCACCTGCGGGTGCGGAGATTAACGTGCAAGGTAACTCCACAACAATAGTTGATGGAGATGCAACTCCTTCATTGACTGATCATACTGATTTTGGCAGCACTGGAGTATGCTCGGGTACAATTATTCGCACCTTCACAATACAGAATAGTGGAGTTCCTGTCCTGAATGTTACGGGCGTTACAATCACTGGAGTAAACGCGGGCGACTTTTCCGTTACTGTAACACCTGCATCAACAGTCGCGTCTTCAGGATCAACCACATTCCAGGTGACGTTTAATCCATCTGCGACCGGTACCAGAGCGGCAACCATCAACATTGCGAGTGATGATTGTGACGAAGCAACATACGACTACGCAATTCAAGGATTTGGAACTGAGCCTGAAGCTGATCTCAGAGGAAACGGTATTTCTATTCCTGCGGGAGATATTACTCCACAGGTTCCGGATGGTACAGATTACGGGAGCATTCCCGTTTGTGCCGGATCTTTAGCACAGAACTTCACAATTCACAATACCGGTAACACGAACCTGAACCTTGTTGGATTTGGAATTACCAGTGGTAACATGGCAGACTTCTCCGTAACAGGTTCACCTTCTTCGCCTATTGCACCGGGCAATTTCACTACGTTCCAGGTGACATTCAATCCAACTGCAACGGGTGTAAGATTCGTAAACCTTGGTTTTGGAAATACCGATTGTGATGAGAATCCATACATGTTCAGAATTCAGGGAACAGGTACGGGTAACGAAATAAACCTGTCAGGTAATTCTGTGAACATCACTGATGGAGATGTTACGCCTTCTCTGACTGATCACACTGATTTCGGAACACAAAGTGTTTGCGCCGGAACTATTGTCCGCACGTTTACAATCCAGAATACCGGTAACCAAACATTGAACATTGCAAGTGTGGCTATCACTGGTGCGCAAGCAAGTGACTACACAGTTACTGCTGCCCCTGCTTCAGCAGTTCTTGCTGCAGCAAGCACTACATTCCAGGTGACCTTCAATCCTTCTGCGAACGGATTGCGTTCTGCAACAATTACTGTTAACAGTGACGATTGCGATGAGGCAGCATACGACTTCGCAATTCTGGGAACAGGAACAAGTGTTGCTGCATCTGCAGGTCCACAAACCAACGTTTCCTGCTTCGGAGGATCGAATGGATCGGCCTCAGTTACAGTTTCGGGTGGAGAGACGCCTTACACTTATTCATGGGCACCTTCGGGAGGAACAGCAGCAAATGCATCTGGCCTTACAGCACAGACTTATACATGTACTGTAACTGATTTCTCTGGTTGCACTTCAACTGCAATCTTTACCATTACTCAACCTACAAATCCTGTATCAGGAAATACAGTTGTAACAAACGTTTCTTGCTTCGGTGGATCGAATGGTGCAATCAACTTAACACCGTCTGGCGGAACAGGTCCGTACACTTTCAACTGGTTGCCAAGCGGACCAACAACAGAAGATCGCACAGGACTTATTGCAGGAACATATACTGTTCAGATCACTGATGTGAATGGTTGTGCAGCAACTGTAACTGCTTCAGTTACTCAACCAACTTCACCTGTTTCAGGAACAACTGTTGTGACAAACGTTTCTTGTTTCGGCGGATCGAATGGTGCAATTAACCTCACTCCTACAGGCGGAACTGGTCCGTATACTTTTAACTGGTTGCCTTCTGGACCAACAACTGAAGATCGTACTGGTCTTATTGCGGGAACTTATACTGTTCAGATCACTGATGTGAACGGTTGTAACGGAACTGTTACTGCAACAGTCACTCAACCTGCTTCACCAGTTTCAGGAACAACAGTTGTAACGAACGTTGCCTGCTTCGGCGGATCGAATGGTGCAATCAACTTAACACCAACAGGCGGAACAGGTCCATACACTTTCAACTGGTTACCAAGCGGACCAACAACGGAAGATCGCACAGGATTAATTGCAGGAACTTATACTGTTCAGATCACTGATGTGAACGGTTGCAACGGAACTGTTACTGCAACAGTCACTCAACCAGCTTCTCCGGTTTCAGGAACTACCGTTGTAACAAACGTTTCCTGTTTCGGCGGATCGAATGGTGCAATCAACTTAACACCAACAGGTGGAACAGGCGCATATACGTTCAACTGGTTGCCTTCGGGACCAACCACTGAAGATCGCACTGGTCTTACTGCAGGAACTTATACTGTTCAGATTACAGATGTGAACGGTTGCGTAGGAACAGTTACTGCAACAGTTAACACACCTTCTGCTCTTGTTGCTGCAGTGGCATCACAAACCAACATTTCCTGCAACGGCGGAAATAATGGTGCTGCTTCAGTTTCAGTTTCAGGTGGAACAACAGCTTACTCTTACAACTGGACTCCGGGTAATCCAACTGGTGACGGAACTGCAAGCGTAACAGGATTGACCGCACAGATTTATACTGTGACTGTAACAGATGCAAACTCTTGTGTTACTACACAAACCTTTAACATCACTGCTCCTACTGCACTCGTTGCAACTCCGGTTTCTCAGACCAATGTTTCGTGCTTTGGTGGAACAAACGGGTCAGCAACAACGGGTATCAGCGGAGGAACTCCGGGATACAGTTATGCATGGATGCCTTCTGGTGGAAATGCTGCAACCGCAACAGGATTGACTGCTGCTGTTTACACGGTAACAATTACGGATGCGAACCTGTGTGTTACAACCCAGACGTTCAACATCACATCGCCATCTGCAATTACGGCTGTTGCTACACAAACCAATGTTACCTGTAACGGCGGAACAAACGGTAGTGCATCAGTGGCAGTGAGTGGCGGAGCACCGGGATACACGTATGCATGGATGCCATCTGGTGGAAATGCCGCAACTGAAACCGGTCTTGCTTCGGGCATCTACACTGTAACAATTACTGATGCGAATTCATGTTTGATGACACAAACATTCAACATCACTGCACCGATTGCACTTTCTGTTTTATCAAGCGTAACTAACGTTTCGTGTAATGGTGGTGCAGATGGTTCAGCAAACGTAGTAGTGATGGGTGGAGTAGCGCCGTTTACTTATGCATGGACGCCAAGTGGTGGCACGTCAGCAACAGCAAGCGGACTTACTCCTGGAGCGTACACGTGTACAATCACTGATAACAATGGATGTACGATCACTGAATCTGTTACTATCACTGAACCAACTCCATTATCAGTAACTGAATCTTCTGTCGACATCACCTGCTTCGGAGCCGATGATGGTTCCGCAGATGTAGTGGTTACAGGTGGAACCGGTCCATACACATATGTGTGGTCACCAAGCGGTGGAAATGCGTCGAGTGCAACCGGACTTTCCCCTTCGCTTTATTCGTGCACAATCACCGATGCGAATGGTTGTATTTACACATCGACGTTTGTCATCAACGAACCATCGTTACTGATTGCATCTTCTTCCGCGACATCAGTTGCGTGTAATGGTGGAAGTGCTACAGTAACAGTAACTGGTGCCGGAGGAACGACTCCGTACACAGGTGATGGAACATTCATTGTGACTGCGGGAACATACACTTACACAGTAACCGATGCAAATGGTTGTACCAGTACAACCACAGTAATCGTAACAGAACCAACTGCGCTTGCTGCATCATCTTCTTCGACATCCATTGCATGTAACGGAGGAAATGCAACGGTAACAGTTGTTGCAACTGGTGGGACTGCTCCTTACACGGGTGACGGCACGTTCACTGAAACTGCAGGCACTCATACGTACTTAGTGACTGATGCAAATGGTTGCACGTTCACCACAACAATTACTATTACAGAACCAACTGCGCTTGTTGCAACTTCATCTGCAACTTCAATTGCATGTAACGGTGGTAACTCAACAATAACCGTTGTTGCAACAGGTGGAACTGCTCCTTACACAGGAGAAGGAACCTACACTGTAATTGCTGGAACATACTCTTATCTGATTACAGATGCGAACGGTTGCACAACTACAACTTCAATAACGGTTACAGAACCTACAGCTATTTCAACTTCTGTAACTTCAGTAAACGTAAGTTGCAACGCAGCCAGCGATGGTTCAATTGATCTTACAGTTTCTGGTGGAACTGCTCCTTACACCTTCGACTGGAACAGTGGAACGTATACAACTGAAGATCTCACAGGCCTCGCTCCTGGAACTTACACAGGAGTCCTGACTGATGCGAACGGTTGCACAGATGGTGGATCAATCACAATCACAGAACCAGCAGCACTAGTTGCAACGATTGTTTCTGCAACCGATCCAACTTCATGTGGTGGAACTGATGGTGCAGTTGATATCAGTGTTGCAGGTGGAACTCTGGGTTACGCATTCCTGTGGAGCAATTCTGCAACTACAGAAGATCTTTCTGGTGTTGGTGCAGGAGCTTACCTCTGTTCAATCACCGACACCAATGGTTGCACAACAGCAGCTACTGCTCTGCTCAACGATCCGAATGCACCAGTTGTAACACTTACAATTACATCAGACACAGTTTGTCTTGCCGATGGAGCATTCACACTCAATGGTGAATCACCTGCAGGCGGAACATTCTCCGGTCCGGGTGTAAGCGCAGGAATGTTTGATCCGATGACTGCTGGTGTTGGTACACACGCGATCTCTTACACGTACACAGATGTTAGTGGATGTACGGGAAGTACAACAGATTCAATTTATGTTGACATCTGTCTCGATGCAAACGCACCAACGTTGACTTCAACGTTTACAGTTTATCCGAATCCGAATAATGGTTCATTCACACTACAGCTAAATAATATTTCTGTTGCAGATGTTATGATCTATGATGTTCAGGGAAAACTCGTGAGCACGCAGAAAGTGTACAACAACAATGAGATTATCACGATTGCAGAATCTGGAATGTATATGATCACGGTGATTACTGCGGATGGTGTACAAACTTCGCAGCGTGTGATTGTGACGGAATAAAGGTTAGGTTTATTCTTCAAGGCGTCGTCGTGGAAACACGTCGGCGCCTTTTTTGTTGGTGAACTACCGGAAGGTCGCTCAGAACAATCCGTTGCTGCGTCCGTTGCTGTGCAGTTGCAGATATTAAGATTTAGTCGGCAAATAATAATCTAATCTGAAAACTGCAGCGAATCCGGATAACTTACTGTGATAACCTACAGTAACCCGCATGAAGAAATTCATACTCCTCGCAACTGTCTTCGTAGCAGCACACCACGTTTCCCTGGCACAATCGCAAGAAGACGATTCCGGAAACATACAGCCCGCCGCAAACACTGCAGTTTCCTTTAAAGAAAACAAAGGTCAGATCGGTGATCAGAACAACCAATCGCGTCCTGATATTCTGTTCTCAGGAACTGATGGAAGTATGGTTTACCATTTGAGATCAACAGGGATTTCCTACCAACTCTCCAGAGTGAATACGTGGAAGGAACAAAAAACTTCCTCGCTTTCGCCCGTCACGAATGCAGAAAAACTGATTCCCGATCAAACAACCATTTACCGGATAGATGTGAGTTGGTTGAACTGCAATTCAGATTTGAAAATTGCAAAAGGTGAAGCCTGCCCCGGAGTAGAAAATTATTATACCACAGTTTGTCCTCAGGGCGTAACTGGTGTACGCTCCTACAATGATGTGACGTATCAAAATATTTACGCTGGGATTGATCTGAAATGGTACAGCAACGAAGGAAGTCTGAAGTATGACTACATCGTTGCAGCTGGTGCTGATTACAAGCTGATCCAGCTACAGTTTGATGGCTCTGAATCACTAACGATAAACACACTCGGTGAACTTGTTATCAAGACACCCCTTGGCGAATTGATCGAACAAGCCCCATTGGTTTACCAGGACAGAAAAATACTTCCTGCAAGATGGATCATCCATAAGAACATGGCATCATTTGAAATTGAGAATATCGATCCGAAAAAACAATTTACAATTGATCCTGCTGTACGAGTATGGGGAACCTACTTTGGCGGAACATCATATGAAGAAATATTCGGAACTGCATATGGATCGAATGGAGATGCCTATGTATCGGGGTCGACAATGTCGTCTGCTAATATTGCAACCGTCGGAGCACATCAGCAGACCCTATACCAGTATACAGATGCATTTATCTTACAGATGAGTAACAATTGCGCTGTGTTGTGGGCAACGTACTATGGTGGAGATATAGACGATGTGGGATATGCGTGTGCTGTAGGTCAAGGTGGATTCATTTACATGTGCGGGAATACCAGTTCAACGTTGAACATGGCAACACCCGGCTCGCATGCTACCTCGGCTTCAGGAAATGTTGACGTATTTCTTGTACAGTTTGATAACAACGGCGTTCGACAATGGGGAACATACTACGGCGGCGCACAAGATGATCGCGGGCATTACTGCGCAACTGATCCATCGGGAAATGTTTTTCTGGCAGGAACGACATATTCGCTTAACGGCATTTCAACTGCTGGTTCGCATCAACCAATCTCCGATGGATGTGATGCATTCCTCGTGAAGTTTAATTCTGCCGGTGTCCGCCAATGGGGAACATATTACGGTGGTACCGGTACAGGAGTCGAAGATGGATGGGGATGTTGTGTAGATATGACAGGAAATGTTTATCTCACAGGATCAACGAGTGCAACCAACAACATCGCTACGGCAGGCGCACATCAAACAACCATTAGCGGAGGATTTGATGCGTTCCTGGTCATGTTTAATTCCGCGGGAGTGCGTCAATGGGGAACATATTATGGCGGACCATCAACAGACTTCGGTCATTCCTGCGCAGTAGATGCCAGCGGAAATGTGTTCATGGTAGGACTCACCTCTTCACCCAGTGGTATTGCTTCAGCAGGTGTACATCAGACTACGTATGGCGGATCGTTTGATATGCTCGTGGCGAAGTTCGATGCTACCGGCAGTCGTCAATGGGGCACTTATGTTGGCGGTATTCAACCTGACAACGCTAAAAGTTGTCTCGTTGATGCTTCAGGTAATCTGATTGTTGCCGGATCATCACGGTCAACAACAGCAATTGCCACTGCGGGTTCGCATCAAACCGTGTATGGCGGAGGCAGTTATGATGGATGTCTCCTGAAATTTAATACTTCAGGAGTGCTTCAGTGGGGAACTTATTATGGCGGAATATATGACGACAATATTTACTCGGTCGCTGCAGATCCGGCTGGATCTATTTACGTTGGCGGAACAACGACCTCTTCCACTGCAATTGCATCGAGCGGTGCTCACCAAACATTTCTTTCCGGCCCGTATGATGGCTTCGTTGTTCGTTTCTCCGATGCAACGCCTATCTCTTCAACTCCTTCGCAGACTAACGTCACTTGCAACGGCGGCTGTAACGGAACTGCAACAACAATTGTCAGCGGAGGAAGTGCACCTTATACCTATTCATGGAATCCGGTTGGTGGTAATGCTTCAACTGCAACCGCACTATGCTCCGGAAATTACACGTGCACAGTTACAGATGCGCTTTCAGGAGTTACAACACAGACATTCTTTATTACACAGCCTACGGCATTAGTCGTAACATCAAGCGCAACGCCGGTCAACTGCAACGGTGGCGTGTCCACTATTACAATCGTAGCAAACGGAGGTACGTCTCCTTATTCAGGAACAGGAACGTGGACAGTAACTCCAGGATTTTATTCCTACAATGTTACAGATGCCAACGGATGCGTAGCAAATACAAATGGCAACATTTCTCAGCCTGCTGTTCTCACGGCAGCACTCGTATCATCGTCCGATCCCAGCACTTGTTCAGGATCCGACGGTTCAATCGATATAATAATAAACGGAGGCACACCTGCCTATACGTTTTTATGGAGCAACTCAGCAATCACTGAGGATATCACTGCAGTAATTGCAGGTACATATTTCTGTACAATCTCAGATGCAAACGGATGCACGGCAACATATGGTGAAACGCTCAGCGATCCGAACGCGCCAACAGTAACACTTTCACTTCCACTCGATACAGTATGTGTTGCTGATGCAATGTTCGTGCTTACTGGTGAATCACCTTCAGCCGGAACATTCTCCGGTCCTGGCGTGAGCGTCGGAATGTTTGATCCGACAACAGCTGGAGTAGGAACACATGCAATCTCGTACACGTTCACCGACATCAATGGCTGCACAGGAAGCACTTCCGATTCAATTTATGTTGACATCTGTCTCGATGCAAATGCACCAACCGTCTCTTCAACGTTTACAGTTTATCCAAATCCGAACAATGGAACATTCACATTGCAGTTGAATAATACTTCTGCTGCTGATGTGATGATTTATGATGTTCAGGGAAAACTCGTGAGCACGCAGAAAGTAAACAGCAACAATACACAAATCACAATTGCTGAATCAGGAATGTACATGATCACAGTAATTACTGCAGATGGTGTACAAACTTCGCAGCGTGTGATTGTGACGGAGTAGTAATTCTTAATGAAAAATGAGAAGGGCAGATAAATATTTATCTGCCCTTCTGCATTATTGAATTACGTTCTCCTACTACAAATCGTAACGCCCCAGATTCATCACCTTATTCCACGCCGCAACGAAATCATTCACAAATTTATCCTGTGAATCGCTGCATGCATACACTTCTGCAAGAGCACGGAGTTCTGAATGCGATCCGAAAATAAGATCGGAGCGTGTTCCTGTCCAACGGATTTCGTGTTTCACTTTATCGTAAGCCTGGAATATTTCCTTGTGTTCGTCAACCGGCAGCCACATTACACTCATGTCGAGAAGATTTACAAAGAAATCGTTTGTGAGTGTTTCCGGACGCTTCGTAAACACACCGTGCTTCGATCCGTCGAAATTTGCATTCAGCACACGCATTCCGCCAATGAGCACTGTCATTTCAGGAGCAGTGAGTGAAAGAAGTTGAGCCCT